>CAKSGI010000040.1 GCA_934454005.1 uncultured Eubacteriales bacterium
TCTGTTTGATACTCAACGTGAGCTGTGTTAATTGTAATTCCACGCTCTCTTTCTTCTGGAGCTTTATCGATATTTGCATAATCCATAAATTCAGCGTCGCCCTCTAAAGCCAAAACTTTTGTGATAGCAGCCGTTAGAGTTGTTTTACCATGGTCAACGTGACCAATGGTACCAATGTTAACATGGGGCTTATTTCTTTCAAATTTTTCTTTTGCCATTGGAATTGCCTCCTTTTATTTAACAATAAATTATTTTTTGCTATAATCTATATTCTAGCAATTAATATTAAAAAAATCAATAGTAAAAATAATAGTTACTCTGAAGTTTTATTTCTAGAAGAAATTATTTTATCTGAAACTGATTTTGGAACTTCTGCATAGTGGCTTGGTTCCATTGAATATTGGCCTCTTCCCTGAGTTTTAGAACGCATATCAGTTGCATAACCAAACATTTCTGAAAGCGGAACCATCGCGTTGATTCTTTGAGCACCAGAAATTGCTTCCATACCCTGGATAGTACCGCGGCGTGAGTTAATATCGCCTATAACATCACCCATATATTCTTCTGGAACAATAACAGTAACTTTCATTATAGGTTCTAAAAGAACAGGATCTGCTTTTTTCATTGCGTCCTTAAATGCCATAGAGCCAGCGATTTTAAATGCCATTTCTGATGAGTCAACTTCATGATAAGATCCATCATATAAAGTGACTTTTACATCAACTACATTGTATCCAGCTAATACTCCAGAGAGCATTGCGCCTTGTATTCCATGATCAACAGCAGGAATATACTCTTTAGGAATAGCACCACCAACAATTGAGCTAACAAATTCGTAACCTTTTGTTGGATTAGGTTCAACTTTAATTTTAACATGACCATATTGACCATGTCCACCAGATTGTCTAGCATATTTTTGATCAACATCAGCATTTGTACGGATAGTCTCTTTATAAGCAACTTGAGGTTTACCTACATTTGCTTCAACCTTAAATTCGCGCATTAATCTATCAACAATGATTTCTAGATGTAATTCACCCATACCTGCGATTATTGTTTGGCCTGTTTCTTCATCTGTGTAAGCTTTGAAAGTTGGATCCTCTTCTGCCAATTTTGCTAAAGCTATACCCATTTTTTCTTGACCAGCTTTAGTTTTAGGTTCAATAGCAACACGAATAACAGGATCTGGGAATTCCATAGATTCTAAGATTACAGGATCTTTTTGTGTACATAAAGTATCCCCAGTTGTGGTATTTTTTAGGCCAACAGCTGCAGCAATATCCCCTGCGTAAACAGTTTCTATATCTTGGCGATGGTTGGCATGCATCTGAAGTATGCGACCTAAACGTTCCGTATTATCCTTAGTTGAGTTATATACTGTTGAACCAGCACTTACAGATCCTGAGTATACTCTGAAGAAACATAATTTTCCAACAAATGGGTCTGTTGCAATTTTGAAGGCAAGAGCAGAAAACGGTTCATCGTCTGATGAATGTCTTTCTATTTCTTCTCCTGTGTCTGGGTTAACCCCTTTAATTGCAGGTACATCAGTTGGCGCTGGCATGTAATCGACGATAGCATCCAATAATTTTTGAACACCCTTATTACGATAGGATGTCCCGCATGTAACGGGTACCATTGTGTTAGCTATAGTTGATTTTCTTATGCAATCTTTTATTTCTTCTTTTGTTAATTCTTCCCCATTTAGATATTTATCTAAAAGTTCATCGTCTTGTTCTGCAACATGTTCTAACAACTCGTTGTGGTATTTTTCTGCAAGTTCTTTCATTTCCATTGGTATTTCTTCTTCTCTAACATCTCTTCCTAAATCATCATAGTAGATGTCAGCTTTCATTTCTACCAAATCGATAATACCTTTAAAAGTATCTTCTGAACCTATTGGTAACTGGATTGGAACTGCGTTACATTTTAAACGTTCTTTCATCATTTTTAGAACATTGTAAAAATCTGCACCCATAATGTCCATTTTATTGACATATACCATACGCGGTACACCGTATTTATCAGCCTGACGCCAAACGGTTTCAGACTGCGGCTCAACGCCACCTTTTGCACACATAACTGTTACAGATCCATCTAAAACCCTAAGAGATCTTTCAACTTCTACTGTAAAGTCAACGTGGCCAGGTGTGTCAATAATGTTTATTCTATGGTTTTTCCAAAAACAAGTTGTTGCAGCAGAAGTAATAGTGATACCTCTTTCTTGCTCTTGTTCCATCCAGTCCATAGTTGCAGCACCATCATGAGTTTCACCAATTTTGTGGTTAACACCAGTGTAGAACAATATACGTTCAGTTGTAGTTGTTTTACCGGCGTCAATGTGTGCCATTATGCCGATATTACGTGTTAAATCAAGTGAAACTTGTCTTGCCATCATATCCTCCTTAAAAATTTAGTATTCCATTTAGAATACACGCTATATTTGCGATTGATTAATTTTTTTAAATTCTTTAACCCTATATTAATTATGATCTAAACACTAATGGTTTAAACAATAATTACCATCTATAATGTGCAAATGCTTTATTAGCTTCTGCCATTTTGTGAGTATCATCACGCTTTTTAGCAGCGCCACCAGCACCATTTATAGCGTCAAGGATTTCTCCAGCAAGTCTTTCTTTCATTGTTTTTTCAGATCTTAATCTTGAATAAGTTGTTATCCATCTAAGACCTAAAGTTTGCCTTCTTTCAGGACGAACTTCCATTGGAACCTGGTATGTTGCACCACCAACACGGCGAGCTTTAACCTCTAAAACTGGCATAACATTTTCCATTGCTTGTTCAAAAACTTCTAATGGTTCTTTACCTGTTTTTTCTTTTACGATGTCAAATGCACCATAAACTATTTTTTGAGATACTCCACGCTTACCATCATACATAACATTGTTGATAAGACGTGTTACTAATTTTGAATTGTATAGCGGATCTGCTAAAACATCACGTTTAGCAATAGAGCCTCTTCTTGGCACTTTGCTTCCCTCCTTCACAAAAATGATATCATAGGTACTCGAAAGCGACAAACTCCCGTTGGCCAACACAGAGGCATTTATATATAAATACTTCTGTATTGTAAAAATTATACAGCCGTAGGTTTCTGTCAAATTCTAACTACTTTTTTGCGGCACCAGCTTTTGGACGCTTAGCACCATATTTGGAACGACTTTGCATTCTTTTTGCAACTCCTTGAGCATCAAGAGTTCCACGAATAATGTGATAACGAACACCAGGAAGATCCTTAACACGTCCGCCACGAATTAAAACAACACTATGCTCTTGCAAGTTATGCCCAACGCCTGGGATATACGAACTTACTTCAACTCCATTAGAAAGCCTTACTCTTGCTATTTTACGTAATGCTGAGTTAGGTTTTTTAGGAGTAGCTGTTTTAACAGCCGTACAAACTCCACGTTTTTGAGGAGAATTTTGCTCAATAGGAATACGTTTCTTTGAGTTCCATCCTCTTAAAAGTGCAGGAGCTTTGGCCTTTTTTTCGGTAACTTCTCTGCCCTTACGAACCAATTGGTTAAAGGTTGGCATATTACACCTCCTAAAATAAAGTATTTTAAAGAGATTTTCATAAATAACTCTTTATATAGTGGGATTTAAATATTTATATAGATTCATTAGAATAAAAAATATTATCCCACAATTACTAATTTTAACATGGTATATCTCTATTTGTCAAGATTATGATAACTAATTTGATTTCATTTTGTAGCTATCAAATTTCATATTTTTTTATATTTGGTTAATGTCTATTTTATAGTGCAGAACACATCCAACAAAAATTCACAGGTAACTGTTGACATAATATAAAATTTGTAATATAATATTAAACTGCGAAATAATGGAAGAGTGTACTCTAAACACAGAAACAATATCACAACTTTATTAAAAAATCAATAGGTAAATTTAATAAATATGTGTAAAATTTTGTAATAGAGTATACATATGTGATACCTTAGAAGGTAATTAGATGAATGGAGTGATTGAGCCTATGGTAAACGTCAAACCGGTGCATCTTGGGAAAAATTTAAGAATGAGTTTTTCTCGTATAGACGAGGTGCTGGACATGCCCAACCTAATTGAGGTGCAAAAAAATTCTTACAATTGGTTTTTAAGAGAAGGCCTAAAAGAGGTATTTAAAGATGTATCAGGAATAACTGACTATACCGGAAACCTTGTTCTTGACTTTGTGGATTATAGCTTGGATGTAGAAAAGCCTAACTACAGTGTAAACGAGTGCAAGGAACGTGATGCAACTTACTCGGCAGCGCTTAGGGTAACTGCTAGATTGTTAAACAGAGAAAGCGGAGAAATTAAAGAATCTGAAGTATTTATGGGAGATTTTCCACTTATGACAGATAGTGGAACATTTGTTATAAATGGTGCAGAACGTGTAATAGTATCTCAGCTTGTTAGATCTCCTGGTGTTTATTACAAAATGGAATATGATAAAACGGGAAAAGAATTATTTAGTTCTACTGTTATACCTAATAGAGGTGCATGGCTCGAGTACGAAAATGATGTAAACGATGTTTTTTATGTAAGAATAGATAAAAATAGAAAACTTCCAGTTACAGTATTTATTCGTGCATTAGGGTTGGGAACAGATTCGGAGATTATAGAATATTTTGGCGAAGATGATAGAATACTTGCTACCATAGAAAAAGACTCCTGTAAGAATACAGAAGAAGCCCTTCTTGAGGTCTATAAAAAATTAAGACCAGGCGAACCTCCAACTGTTGAAAGTGCTCAATCACATATTAATACACTCTTTTTCGACTCTAGAAGATACGATATGTCTAGAGTTGGTAGATACAAATATAATAAAAAATTAGGAATATCAGGACGTCTTGTTGGCCAAAAAATATCTCAACCGATCGTTAATCCACTTACTGGCGAAATAGTGGCAGAAGAATCAGAAGTTATTTCTAGAGAAAAAGCATTAGAAATAGAAAACGCAGGAGTCTCAGTTGCTTTTATAAAGTTAGAGAATGATAAAGCAATTAAAATTATATCTAATGGAATGGTTGATATTGGATGCTATGTTAATTTTGATGCAGAAAAAGAGTGCGGAGTAAAAGAGAAAGTTAGATTTAGCATATTATCAGAAATTTTAGAATCTAGCAATAACGATGATGAATTAAAAGAGCAAATTAGAGCCAGGATAAGCGAATTAATTCCTAACCATATTATAGTTGATGACATATTTGCATCGATAAATTATATGAACTGTTTAGCTTGTGGAGTTGGAACAACAGATGATATAGATCATCTTGGTAATCGTAGGCTTCGTTCTGTTGGAGAGCTTTTGCAGAATCAGTTTAGAATAGGGTTTTCTAGACTTGAAAGAGTTATAAGGGAAAGAATGACCCTTCAAGCACAAGATCTGGAGGTTATAACT
The DNA here is from genome assembly GCA_934454005.1 of uncultured Eubacteriales bacterium. Next base: position 5,429 of record CAKSGI010000040.1, read on the forward strand.
CCGCATGCACTTATTAATATAAGGCCGGTAGTTGCAGCGATAAAAGAATTTTTTGGATCTTCACCGTTATCGCAATTTATGGATCAAACAAATCCATTAGCTGAGCTTACACATAAAAGACGTCTATCTGCTTTAGGGCCAGGAGGTCTTTCTAGAGATAGAGCTGGATTTGAAGTTCGTGACGTTCACTATAGCCATTATGGAAGAATGTGTCCTATAGAAACACCAGAAGGCCCTAATATAGGATTAATATCTTATCTTGCAACTTTTGCAAAAATAAATGAATATGGATTTATAGAAGCGCCTTTTAGAAAAGTTGATAAAGAGACAGGAATAGTAACATCAGAAGTAATTTATATGACAGCCGATGAAGAAGATGAATTTATTGTAGCACAGGCTAATGAACCTCTAGACGAAAATGGAAGATTTGCAAATGCGAAAGTAAATGGTCGTTTTAGAGATGAGTTTGTTGAAGTTGAAAGAGATAGAGCAGACTATATGGATGTTTCACCTAGAATGGTTGTCTCTGTTGCAACAGCTATGATTCCATTCTTAGAAAACGATGATGCTAACCGTGCATTGATGGGGTCTAACATGCAGCGTCAGGCAGTACCTCTTTTGAAAACTGAGTCTCCTATTGTTGGAACAGGTATGGAATATAAAGCTGGTGTTGATTCTGGGGTTTGTATTTTATCTAAAGAATCAGGGATTGTAAAAAATGTTAGTGCAGATAAAATTAGAGTAGACTATGATTCTGGGAAATCAGAAACATTCCGTTTAACTAAATTTATGCGTTCTAACCAAGGTACGTGTATAAATCAAATTCCGGTTGTAAATAGAGGACAAAGAGTTGAAGCTGGAGAAATTTTAGCTGATGGACCTGCAACTAGCAATGGAGAAATAAGCTTAGGGAAAAATGCATTGATAGGATTTATGACTTGGGAAGGCTATAACTACGAAGATGCAGTTTTGATAAATGAAAAAATAGTTAGGGACGATGTCTATACATCTATCCATATCGAAGAATATGAAACTGAATCTAGAGATACTAAGTTAGGGCCAGAAGAAATAACAAGAGATATACCAAATGTAAATGAGGATTTGTTAAGAGATCTAGATGAAAATGGTATTATTCATGTTGGTGCAGAGGTTCGTTCAGGAGATATTCTAGTTGGAAAAGTTACCCCTAAAGGAGAAACCGAGCTTACAGCAGAGGAAAGGCGGTGAAGAGCTATATTTGGAGAAAAAGCAAGAGAGGTTAGAGATACATCTTTAAGAGTTCCTCATGGTGCAAGTGGAATTATAGTGGATGTTAAGGTGTTTACAAGAGAAGACTGTGATGAACTACAACCAGGTGTAAATAAAGTTGTAAGATGTTATATAGCTCAGAAAAGAAAGATATCTGTTGGAGATAAAATGGCAGGTAGACACGGAAATAAGGGTGTTGTATCAAGAATATTGCCAGTTGAGGATATGCCATTCTTGCCTGATGGTACTCCATTGGATATTGTACTTAATCCGTTAGGTGTTCCTTCACGTATGAATATAGGCCAGGTTCTTGAGGTTCATTTAGGATATGCAGCTAAAGCTTTGGGATGGAAAATTATGACACCTGTATTTGATGGTGCTCATGAGGAAGACATTTTTGAATGCTTTGAAAAAGCAGGTTTTAGAAAAGACGGCAAAACGATACTTAAAGACGGTAGAACAGGAGAGTATTTCGATAACCCTGTAACTGTTGGGTATATGTATTATCTAAAACTTCACCATCTTGTTGATGATAAAATTCATGCAAGATCTACAGGCCCTTATTCATTAGTTACTCAACAACCTCTAGGAGGCAAGGCCCAGTTTGGTGGACAAAGATTCGGAGAAATGGAAGTTTGGGCATTAGAAGCTTATGGTGCAGCTTACACACTTCAAGAGATACTAACTGTTAAATCTGATGATGTTGTTGGTCGTGTAAAAACTTACGAATCTATAGTAAAAGGACAAAATGTTCCAAAACCAGGTATACCAGAATCATTTAAAGTTCTTATAAAAGAATTACAATCATTGAGTTTGGATATTAAAGTACTGGATAAAAATGAAAAAGAAATTGATTTAAAACAAGATCTTTATGATGATGAAATGGGATTCAATTCAGAACAGGCCGAGACATTTGATGAACCTCAGGTTATGACAGGACTAGATGGATACACCCTAGAAGAGGATCCAGATGATAATAACATGGTTGATGAAAACAGCTTTGCTCAAGAGGATTCTTATGATGAAGACAAAGGTGAAATGTACTTGGAGAGGAATGGTTGTATAAATGGAATTTAATATTTTTGAATCTATTAAAATAGGTTTAGCATCTCCAGAAAAAATAAGAGAATGGTCTTATGGCGAAGTAAAAAAACCAGAGACTATCAACTATCGTACCCTAAAACCGGAAAGCGATGGATTATTTTGTGAACGTATATTTGGGCCCCAAAAAGATTGGGAATGTCATTGCGGAAAGTACAAAAGAATTAGATATAAGGGCAAAATTTGCGATCGCTGCGGAGTAGAGGTTACAAAATCTAAAGTTAGACGTGAACGTATGGGTCACATAGAACTGGCTGCACCTGTATCTCATATATGGTATTTTAAAGGGATTCCATCAAGAATAGGTCTTATGTTAGATATATCTCCACGTATGCTAGAAAAGGTGTTATACTTTGCTCTTTATATAGTTACGGATCCAGGCGATACAAGAGAGCTTGTTAAGCAGCAATTTTTAACAGAAAAAGAATATCGAGACATGAAAGAAAAATATGAAGATGAATTTGAAGCCTTGATGGGCGCAGAGGCCATAAAAAAACTTCTTAAAGAAGTTAACTTGGATGAGTTATCAGAACAACTTAAAGAAGAGCTTGTTTCAGCAAGTGGTCAAAAAAGAGTTAGAATACTTAAAAGATTAGAGGTTGTAGAAGCATTTAGATTATCTGGAAATAGACCAGAATGGATGATACTAGATGTTGTACCGGTTATTCCACCTGATATTAGACCTATGGTTCAGCTTGATGGCGGTCGCTTTGCAACATCCGACTTAAATGACTTGTATAGAAGAGTCATAAATAGAAACAACAGACTAAAAAGATTACTTGATTTAGGTGCTCCAGACATAATTGTAAGAAACGAAAAAAGAATGCTTCAAGAAGCTGTAGATGCGCTTATAGATAACGGTAGAAGAGGACGTCCTGTTACTGGGCCTAATAATAGACCGTTAAAATCTTTATCCGATATGCTAAAAGGTAAGCAAGGGCGTTTTCGTCAAAACTTGTTAGGAAAACGTGTTGATTATTCAGGAAGATCAGTTATAGTTGTAGGACCTGAATTGAAAATGTATCAATGTGGTTTACCGAAAGAGATGGCATTAGAGTTATTTAAACCATTTGTTATGAAAAGGTTAGTAGAAACCGGAGCAGTAGGGAATATTAAAGCTGCAAGAAAAGCTGTTGAAAGGGCAAAACCAGAGGTTTGGGATGCTTTAGAAATAGTTATAAAGGGGCACCCTGTTTTACTAAACCGTGCTCCAACACTTCATAGACTTGGAATCCAAGCATTTGAACCTGTTTTAGTAGAGGGTAGAGCGCTAAAGTTACACCCATTAGTATGTACAGCTTACAATGCCGACTTTGATGGAGACCAAATGGCAGTACATGTTCCGTTATCTGCAGAAGCTCAAGCAGAAGCTAGATTCCTCATGTTAGCAGCAGGAAACTTGTTAAAGCCTTCTGATGGAAGGCCAGTTGCGGTTCCTACTCAGGATATGATTTTGGGTTCTTATTACTTAACCCTTGATAAAGATGGAGAAAAAGGCGAGGGCAAAATATTTAAAGATTTTGATGAAGCTTTAATGGCATATCAAACAGAGGTTATTAGTCTCCATGCAAAGATAAAAGTAAGAAGAACTATGAAAATTGACGGCAAGGAAGTTTCTAAGATAATTGATACAACTGTAGGAAGAATAATATTTAATAGGCCTATTCCTCAAGACTTAGGTTTTGTTGATAGAACAGTTCCAGAGAATATATTTAAATTAGAGATAGATTTCCTAACCGGCAAAAAACAATTGGGAAAAATAATAGAAAAGTGTATAAAAGTGCATGGAACTCAAAAAACAGCTGAAGTTTTAGACAATATAAAAGCGCAAGGCTTTAAATATTCAACAAAAGGAGCTATAACTGTTGCTGTTTGCGATGCAGTTATTCCGCCTGAAAAGAAGAGTATAATTGCTGATGCAGAAGAAAAAATTGATAAAATCAGTAAGCAGTTCAGAAGAGGTTTAGTATCTAATGATGAAAGATATGCGCATGTACTAAAGATTTGGGAAAAAGCAACTAATGATGTTACATCCGCGCTTCAATCGAATTTAGATCGTTATAACCCAATATTTATGATGGCTGATTCTGGAGCCCGTGGATCTATGAGCCAGATACGTCAGTTGGCAGGTATGCGTGGTCTTATTGCAAATACGTCTGGTAAAACTATTGAAATTCCTATTAGAGCGAACTATCGTGAAGGATTGAATATATTAGAGTACTTTATTTCCTCACGTGGAGCTAGAAAAGGTCTTGCAGATACAGCTCTTAGAACTGCAGACTCAGGATATCTTACAAGACGTCTTGTGGATGTATCTCAAGATGTTATTATACGTGAGGATGATTGTGGAGCTACTGAAGGCATCGAAGTATTTGAGATTTGCGATGGAAAAGAAATCATTGAGTCATTACATGAACGTTTGATAGGTAGATACCTTTGTGAGGATTTTGTTGATAAAAAAACTGGTGAAGTTTTGGTATCTAAAGATAAAATGATGAATGATTTTGATGCAGATATAATAGTTAATTCAGGTGTGGAGCGTATATCAATAAGATCTATACTTGGATGCAGATCTAAACAAGGAATATGCAAAAAATGTTATGGTTCTAACCTCGCGAATGGAATGCCAGTTACTGTTGGTGAAGCTGTTGGTATAATAGCAGCGCAATCTATTGGTGAACCAGGAACTCAGTTAACTATGAGAACCTTCCATACTGGTGGTGTTGCAAGTGCTGAGGACATAACGCAAGGTTTACCTCGTATAGAAGAACTTTTTGAAGGAAGAAAACCTAAACATCTAGCAATTATAAGTGAAATAGATGGTGAAGTTAAATTTGAAGAAATCAAGAAAAATCGTCATGCTGTTATATACAATAACGAAACGGGTGAAGAGAAATCATATTTGATTCCGTTTGGTTCTAGAGTAAAAGTAGTAGAGGGCCAACAAATAAAAGCAGGAGATATGATAACAGAAGGCTCTGTTAATCCGCACGATGTTCTTGCCATTAAAGGGACAGCTGCGGTTCAAGACTACTTAATTCAAGAAGTTCAAAGAGTTTATCGTATGCAGGGTGTTGATATTAATGATAAGCATATAGAAGTTATAGTTCGCCAAATGATGAGGAAAGTTCGCATAGATGATCAAGGAAGTACTACATTGTTACCAGGTTCTGTAGTTGAAAAAATTCAGTTTATTCATGAAAATGCAGAAATAGAAGAACGTATTAAAAACGGAGAAAAAGAGTTAACAAAGGCTACATGTATTCCGATTCTTTTAGGTATAACAAAAGCTTCTTTAGCAACAGATTCATTCTTATCTGCGGCATCTTTCCAAGAAACAACAAGGGTATTGACAGATGCAGCGATAAAGGGCAAAGTGGATCCGTTGCTTGGATTAAAGGAAAATGTTATTATAGGAAAGCTTGTCCCAGCAGGAACAGGTATGCATAGATATAGTGACATAGAAATCAGAAGAGAAATTAATCCAGATGAAAAGCTAGATAAATCTAAAGAAGATATAGCTTATACAATAAATAAAGAGTTTGCTTTAGAAAGTGACTCTAATCAGGGGGAAACCGATGAAAAACTGGATAGTTAGCATAAAAAAACAGCCGATGTATGTTTATGCTATTTGTATAACATTTGTGCCAATGCTTTTGCTTAATATATTAACACCATTTAGCGCAGATGATTATTCTTATTCTGTTCAGCAAAATAATTTATGGGATGTATTTTTAAATGAATATCATCAATATATGACATGGACTGGGCGTTCTGTAGCACATATTAACGTAAGAATTTTTTTACTAATGCCCAAAATGATATTTAATATTGTTAATGCTATAATATATACATTACTAACGGTTTTAATTTATTGTTATGCTTCTGGGTCAAAAATAAAAAAGAACTTTAATTTAACTACGTATATATTTATTAGTACATGTTTATGGATATTTATTCCGTTTTTTGGTGAAACAGTATTGTGGCTTACAGGCTCCTGTAATTATCTATGGGGAACAGTGATAATTTTATTATTTCTGTTTCCGTATAGGATGTCTGTTCCAGGAGACAAAGATGTATTTAAAGGAAAATATTTGCCTTTAGTTGGGATGTTTTTTGCTGGAATATTGGCAGGATGGTGTAATGAAAACACATCAGGCGGATGTGTGTTGTTAGTTTTAATATTTTTAGCTTATGCAATAATTAAAAAAAGAAAGATTAATGGTTGGATGATAAGTGGACTTTTGGGGAATATCATAGGACTTTTAATCATGATTGGAGCACCAGGAAACGCAATAAGAGCAAAGGAGTTTGGCTATAATAAATCAAGAGAAGTAGCGAAATTATTTCAATATGTCTCTTATGTAAAAGAATCTCTGTTTATTCTTATTTTGTTGGTATGTTTATTTATATCAATACAGTTAGTTGTAGGTAAAAACAAAAAGAAAATTATTATGACAGTAATTTTTGCTTTTGTAGCACTTGTAACTATATTTGTAATGGTGCTTTCACCTCCAAGTTTTACGGAAAGAGCATTGTTTGGAGGTGTAATATTCTTAATTATTGCTGCTTCAATATCATTCTATCAAGTAATTTTACTTGAATACGATTTTTCTAAAATTATGCTATTTGCAGCAACGATTACAATGTCAGTTTATACGGTTATTCTGTTTTCGTTTAACTGCGTTGACATGATTTATACAAAAAAGATTTCTGATGATAGAGATAAATATGTTATATCACAAAGAGATAGCGGTAACTTAGATGTAGAGGTTCAACCGTTATCAGAGTATTCCAGACTTACAAAATATAATCCGAGGTATGGTATTGATCAAATTACAAATGATAAAGATTTTTGGGTTAATAAAACATATGCTAAAAAATTTGGTATAAATTCAATAGTATTAAAGTAATAAAATGGTTTCAACTTTTAAGTAAATGTAGGTTTGTCAAACATATGTTACACCATCAGACAAATAATCTTTCAAAACAGTCAGAGGAGATTTCCAACCGAGAGGGCGCATAGGAAAGCGATTGTAATCTTTGTAGTTGTAGGCCTTAAGCTGTTTAGAAAAATCTTCGAAAGAATAAAATTTGTGCGTAGCATAGAAACGTTCGTTATCCTTGCGATGGCTGCGTTCTACTTTTCCGTTGTGCCTTGGTGTGAAAGGACGAATCAGCTTGTGACGAATGCCATGTTCCTCGAGCACACGCTGAAACATAGTTAA
>CAKSGI010000041.1 GCA_934454005.1 uncultured Eubacteriales bacterium
GCTAAATATTTCAAATAGTGTAAGTAAGATCGAGAGAAGAGCATTTGCAAATTGTATTAACTTAACGGCAATAAATGGCCTGATAGATTCAGGAATAGCAAACATTCCGAGTGGGGTAGAATCTATTGGAGAAAGTGCGTTTGAAAATTGTATAGGAATTAAATTGCTAAATATTTCAAATAGTGTAAGTAAGATCGAGAGAAGAGCATTTGCAAATTGTATTAACTTAACGGCAATAAATGACCTGATAGATTCATGAATAGTAAACATTCCGAGTGGAGTAGAATCTATTGGAGAAGAAGCGTTTATAGATAGTTTTAAAGTTATAAAAAGAGTTGTAATTCCGCCTGATAGCTGTTTAAAAGAAGTAGGGCATTACGCTTTAGGGGGATATAATGTAGAATTATATGGTATATATGTTCATTGTCCAAATAGGAGGGAGGCTTTGACAAGATGGAAAAATCTGTTTAGCCAAAGTCTATACAGATATGCGATTATGTACCATCGGTATGAATTAGGAAAGTGTTCAAATACAGATAATAATTGTGGTGAATTTTATACATCATATCATTTGGACGAATTATTTAAAGAGGAATAAAACTAGGTAATAGTTCAAATAAATAGCATAAAGATAGAGTTTAAAACAAAATTAGGATAATCAGATTAATTTTCGATTATCCTAATTTTATAATATATTAAATTATTTTATTCATTTGAAACTATGATAGATAAAAAATAAAGACAGTTTTAAAAAGAAATGAAACTGATTTAAAAAAATATTAATATTAATTTTGATGTGGCACTTGACTTTTTTGTTTTTTTGGGATATAATTTATCGAGCTGGTTGATTGTTGCAATAGACTTACAATAAAGAAGTAGAAAGGGGTTTAAGGATCTGCATAACCGTATGCGTGTTAAAATGAAATTCAGTAAGTATTTCGCTAAAAAACCGACTAAAAACAAACAATTATTTTTTATCAGGAGGAATTAAAAAACATGAAAACTAAAATCTTATCTTTAATTTTATCATTAGTAATGGTAATAACAATAGTGCCTAAATTAGAATTGAATGTTAGTGCAGATTGCTCTACTATAACAGATGAACAGGGCATAGTGTACAAATTAAATAGTGATGGAACTGCAACTGTTTGTAGACAAGATGAACGTATTTGTGGGACGATTGTGATACCACTAGAAATCAGTGGTCACAGAGTAACAAATATTGAATCTGAAGCATTTTCTGAGTGTAAAAAAAATTTAAACTCGGTAATAATTAAAGCAAATCTAACACATCTTAACTGTGCGTTTTCAGGCTGCTTCAATTTAGAATCATTAGAACTACCGGATTCTTTGAAAAGGATTAACAATGCTGAATTTGTACGTTGTTCTGAACTAAGAACAGTAGGTAAACTCCCGGATGGAATATTTTCAATTGGGCGGAGTGCGTTTGAAGGTTGTTGTAAGTTAACTTTAGAGAAAATTCCGGACGGTGTACGCGCTATTAGATCTAATACATTTTCAGGTTGTCGTGAAATAACAAAATTGAATCTTCCGGCCAATTTAATAGATATTGACGATAATGCATTCACAAATAGTTTTGTAGAATCATTAACCATGCCGAGTGTAGAGAATATTGGAAATGGAGCATTTAAATCTTGTCCTAGCTTATCAGCGATAAACGCTGAAGAAGGTTCGGGAATAATAAATTTTCCGAAAAATTTAAAATTCATTGGAAGAGAAGCATTTTTTAATTGTTATAGGATTCAGTCGTTAAATATTCCAGCTAGTTTAAATGAGATGGGTGAAAAAGCATTTTGGGCTTGTTCATTACAAAACATTGTGATTTCACCTAATAGCCGTTTAGAAAAAGTAGATCCTCAATGTTTATATTATAGAAATCCTGAAGATGGTGCTACTGCACATATTCATTGCGGAGACAATAAAGCTGAAGAAGAAAGATTGACGGCTCTACTTACAAATGGTGTGCTACCGTATAAGTTAAATATTATAAACCATTCGTGTTAAGCAGAAGGTGTTTAACTACAGACAATAATTGTGGTTAATTTTAATATTAGTACTCTATAATTTGGAAGACGAATAAAACTAGGTAATAGTTCAAGTAAATAGCATAAAGATAGAGTTTAAAACAAAATTAGGATAATCAGATTAATTTTTGATTATCCTAATTTTAATAATATATTAAATTATTTTGTTCGTTTAAAACCATCCATTGCAAACTCTATTGTTTCAATAGCTATTTCGGAAGTGCTGGAGTTTAACTCAGGCATAGTATATTTTACAGCCCACGCCTCACTTAATGTCCATGAAGCAGTATCATTGCCAGCATCATCCATTAATGTAATTACTATTTCCTTTTTATAATCAGAGGTTGGAACATGACTGTGGTTATTATTGTTATCACCACCGAGTCCATCTCCTACCAGTGCATATAAATTCATTTCGCCTTGAACAAGACATTGTTTAATTATAACATTGCTATATCTAGCAAGGCCAGGATATTTTCGCATGGCAAAATGAGCATCATCACCAGCTCTATATTCTGCAATATCATATTCTGCACTAGCAGCAGAAACTTCACTTGCATAGGCTACGGCTTGAGAGTCTCCATTCTGTATTTCTATTCTAAAATTGTAACCCTTTAACAGATTTTTACCACTAAGAGCTTGAGGCATATAAATTCTCTCCTTTCTTAATCGTTAAAATAGTTATTATTTATTTTTATTTGAAATTCAAAAATTAATTATGCATTGTCTGAACCAGAGTCACCATTTACGTCAGATTTTTGGGTGATACGGAATATTACAAATTCAGCAGGTTTTACAGGAGCCACACCAATAACACAGATCAAGCGTCCATTGTTAATATCATCTTGAGTCATGGTATTAGGGCCAACGTCTACAAAGAAAGCTTCTTCCGGAGAGCCGCCTACCAGGGCACCAGTTCTCCAAACATTTTCTAGGAAAGTTGAAATAGTGTTTTCAACTCTTGTCCATAGTAACTGGTCATTGGGCTCGAATACAACCCAATTTGTATTAGCCTTAATGGATTCCTCAAGGTAGATAAATAAGCGTCTGACGTTGATATATTTCCATAATGGTTTAGAAGTAGCAGTTCTTGCGCCCCAAACTCTAATGCCAGCACCAGGAAATTGTCTTATTAGGTTAACCCCCTTGGGATTAAGCTGACTTTGTTCATCAGCGTTATAATTGCAATACAGTCCAGTACAGTTTGCAACGGTTTCATTAGCTGGTGCTTTGTGCACACCTCTGGAACTGTCGCTTCTTGCATAGATTCCCATAACGGAGCCTGATGGTGGAATATATATATTTTTCTTATCCATTGGGTCAAATACTTCTAACCATGGATGATACATAGCGCAGTAATCACTATCAACGATATCTCTGTGTTTCATAATTTTTGATATAGTTTTACTATCCTTAGGGATATCTAAAACTGCGAATCTGCTACCTAAGTTTTCGCAGTGAGAAACAAGAGACAATTGAACATTAGCACTAACAATACCAGGCACTGCCATGATATTTACGTATGGGTTATCAAGAAAAGATTGTATGCCTGTTCTTGATCCAGGGCCCTTATCGACACCTATAAAATCATCATCGGTTAAAGAATCTGCAGTTCCATTTTCACCATTTTTAAGTACTATTTTTACAACATCTTTTTCAGAACCAAAGACTTTACGTACAATATCTATTGGAGCAACAGGAGTTTTATTAGCTTGAGCATTTACAGTAACTAACTCTGATTTTGAAAGTTCTTTTTCAATGAAATTTGAATTACTAACATTTAATGATATAAATTCATATATTTCAACGCTGTCGTCATATCTAAGTTCAACGTTCATTTCACAAGTTTTAATTGTTATTGTTGGAAGTAGTTTATTATCAACTACATCAGCCTTAAAAGGAGATTCAAAGGTTATAATTTTTTTATCTACAGAAGAAATAATATTATATTCTACTTCATCTGTACCTTCTAGCATAACAACATCTCCAGCGTTAAAATCAGAAGAATTTTTAACTCTGTAGGTTCCTTCGCCTAAATCCTCAAATATTTGAGTTTTGGCTTTGCTAGTTTCAATAAAAGTAACTGAAATCGAGTTTCCCCATGAACCTGGGTTTTTAGCTTTAAATTCAATAATACCTTCTTGGCCCTCTACAGAAACGCTTTTTGCAGTTTCGGCATCAGGGGGAACAACTCTCATTACATATGCACGGGATCCGCCATTTGCAAAAAAGTTTTGAACAGCATATGCAAGATAACGATATTCGCCAAACTCGTTTTCTTGAAGGTATCCGCCAAATTTACGTGTAAAATCGGCAGGACTTCTTACCGCAACGGGAGCGCCAACTGCGCGACCTTTTTCGGCTAGACCTATAAAGCCAGCTGTACTAGTACTGATTCCTTGAATAGGAGTAGAACTGTTATCAAATTCTTCAACATATACTCCTGGTGATAAATATTCAGCCATAAATTTCAGGGCATTTACTTGTAAGTAAAAACCCTATTCAACTCCTTTCATCTTAAAATCTTGGTTTATATTTACAAATCAAATCTAAAAATTTGTTGTAAATAATAAGAATAGTCAGCTAGTGTTTAAAATTTAATAAAATTTTAAAAAACAAAACATATATTCTATGTAAGGATTATATCATTATCGATGTTAAATGTCAACAATATTACAATAATTTCTACATATATTTTATTCAAAAGACATTAAAATTCCAATGTTTTGCAAAAAATAATTAATGTTAGTATATTTTCTAAAAATAAGGTTTAAATCGTGTTTATGTGGCTTTTGATTATTGAGCGTAAATGAAAAATGAAGTCTTTTGATATATAAATGTGACAAATTATTTATAATTAACTTGTATGATTTTTACTGTGTTAAAAAGAGAAATAGCTTTATCGTTTCCATTTATTATGGTATAATACTAGATAAGAGGTGTTATAAATGAATTTTTCTATAAATTTGGGTAATTGGAACTCAATTTTTGCTGTTCCAACCTCGATTGTAGACAAGCATATAAAACTAGCAGGGGCGGTACAATTAAAGGTTTTATTATGGGTTTTGAGGCACTCAGGGGAAAAGATTACAATAGAAAATATATCAAAATCGTTATCTATACATCCGGCGGATATAAAGGATGCTATGAGCTATTGGACTGAAACAAATGTTCTGTCAATTTCTGATAATGAAATTACTCCAGGAGCAAAAAAAATAGAAGAAAAGGTAAATTCTAATAAAGTAGAGTGTAACTCCAAAACGGAGGAACTTGATAAGAAAATTTTAAAGTCTACTAAATTGAGGCCTTTATCAAGACCTCAAAAACCGGATAGCCTTTATACAGCGGATAGAATAAATAATGATCCGGAAATTAAAACTATGATGCAGGAATCTCAAATAATTTTAGGTAGACCAATATCAAATGGAGATTGTGCAACGCTTTTGATGTTGCATGATAATGATGGCCTACCTGTACATGTAATAATAATGATTTTGCAGTATGCAGTTGAAGTTGGTAAACCTAGTATGAAGTACATAGAAAAAATAGGTATATCATGGGCTAATGAGGAGATAGATACTATAGAAAAGGCGGAAAAAAAGATAGTATCTCTTAATGAACATCATAGGGCTTGGGTATCAGTTGAAAAAATAATAGGGATTGATCATAGATCGCCTACTGCTAAAGAAAACGAAATGGCATATAGATGGATTAAAGAATGGAAATTTGATAGTAATATGATAAGAGAAGCTTATGAAAGATGTGTAAATGCTAGAGGAAAATATATTTCGAGTTATATGGATAGCATAATTAAAAGATGGTTTACATTAAACATACATACTATAGATCAGGCGAATGAGGAAAAGTATTCGATATCTTCAAAAACTTATAAAAATGATAAACATAAACCATCATATAATATTGAAGAATATGAGAAGTATAGCATATTTGATGATCAAAGTGGCATGGAGGTTGTATAGATGGGGTATAATAAAGATGTATATGAAGCAGCCATTAGAACTTTAGAATTTAGGCGTCAAGATGCTCAGAATGACTGTAAATTAAGGCAAAATACATTTTATATGCAATATCCTAGAGCTAAAGAAATAAAAAAGCTTTTATCATCAACGGCAATAAAAGCAGCAAAAGCGGTTTTAAATGGCTCAGATACAAAAGAACAATTGATGATTTTAAAAAATCAAAATCTTAAATTGCAAAAAGAGCTTTCAGATTTATTGAAATCTTGTGGATTACCAAGAGATTATCTTGACATAAAATACAAATGTCCTAAATGCGATGATAGAGGTTATATAGATGGCAAAATATGTTTATGCATGAAAGATATCTTGCGTAAAGAGGCATATGCTAGATTAAATAAGCTTTCTCCGTTTTCTCTTTGCTCATTTGATTCTTTTTCTTTAGATTATTACTCTAATGGACCTTTAAATGGAGGACATGTTTCTGCACGAAAAAGAATGAATGACATATTGAACTATTGTAAAAAATATGCTGATAATTTTAGTTTATCTTCACCGAATCTTTTTATGCAGGGTGCTACTGGCTTAGGTAAAACACATTTATCACTGGCAATTGCAAGGGCAGCAATAGATAAAGGTTACGGCGTAATATATGGTTCAACACAAAATATAGTTACCAGGCTTGAAAAAGAAAGATTTAGATATAGTAAAGGAAATGAGAATTTCGATAGCGAACAATATTTAATAGAATGTGATCTTTTAATTTTAGATGATTTGGGAACAGAATTTTCGACTTCATTTTCAAGTGCACTAATATATAATGTTATAAACTCACGAATGATGGCTGAAAAACCAACTATAATAAGTACAAATTTATCGCTAAAAGAAATAGAAAAGAATTATTCAGAGCGTTTTGTGTCTAGGATAATGGGTAATAATATAAGATTAGAGTATTTAGGTGAAGATGTGCGTCAGCAGAAAAGATTTAAAAATATGGGTAAGCGATAATATTTTTATGAGTTAAAAGCCTATCTGTAGTTGAAATACAGATAGGCTTTAATTTTTGTTGTTTATAGGGAATTTAATTGTTTTTTTACATCATTTCTAAACATATCCATTGTTTTCCCATGGAGTGGCCACCAGTGGGTAATGTCAGGATGATTTGATGCAATGCCTAGACTAGCACCCTCGCTATGACATATAATATTTTTTTCTGTTAGATTATATTTTTTGCATAAAAATGCGCATAAATATACTGAGTTATTCCATATTTTATCAAAATATTCTTGATTTTTAATAAAATCGTATTTTACAATGGTACTGTGATCATTGCTATATGTTATTTCTGGTGGCTCACATATTTCAAATCCAATATAATTATTGTTTGCAGGTCCACCGGCGTGCCAACCTCTGTGGTCCCATGGTAAATATTGATATATCGATTTATCATCAACAAAGGCATGAACACATACTTCTCTATCTGTTTCTTGAAATTTATAAGATTTGTTCCAATGTTTAAACCAGTCATTAGCCATTACACCTGGTACTGAAGTTGAATGAACCATTATACCTTTTATTTTAATTTTTTCATTTGTATTATAGCAATCATTATTTGTCATGTAATTTATTATTATAGGGACACTTGTTACGCTGTTTTTGTTTGTATCATTGAAGAAAAAAATTATAGAAATTATTAGTAAAAATGACATTATTGCTAAAAGAAAATTTTTCATTAGGAATCTCCTTGAAGATATTATAGTAGAATTATAGTGATAAGATAATAATTAAACTATTTACTTTTTATAATATTTTATGTATATTATACAGTATGATGGTTTTTATATACTTAATTAGTAATTTTTTGAGGTGATTTATATGCGTTTAAGTAAAAAAGCTGCGATGTGTGTTATTTTTTTAATTGTACTAATGGTATGTACTTTTTCTGTTAAAGCAGTAGGCCCAGATTCTATAAAAGAGGCAGAAACTGCAAAAGGAAGGGCAGATTATAATTTAGCTAATAATTGTCAGGACGGAGCAATTTTACATGCCTGGAATTGGTACTTTAGGGATGTTACTGAAAATATAGAAGAAATAGCAAAGGCGGGTTATACTAGCGTTCAAGTTTCTCCAATACAGAAGGAAAAAATAGTACCAGAGGGGCTTCCCAGGATTGACAAGTGGTGGGCGTTATATCAACCTGTTAATTTTAGAATAGGTAATATTTTGGGATCAAGAGAAGAATTTATACAAATGTGTAATAGAGCTCACGAATATGGAGTTAAAATAATAGTCGATGTTGTTACAAATCACCTTGCGAATGCAGCTGATGATAAAATGTTTGAAGTGTCAGATCAAGTTGATGGTTTTATTAGGGATAATCCTAAATTTTGGCATAGTGTTTTACGAACAGCAGATGATGAATCTAGGTTTAATATGACGCAAATGAGTATAGGAATGCCTGATCTTAACACAGGTAATAAGGAACTTCAAATGATTATACTAAAATTTTTGAATGATTGCCAAGAATGTGGAGCAGATGGATTTAGGTTTGATGCTGCAAAACATATAGAATTGCCAGTAGATAAAGAGGAGTTCAGAAGTGATTATTGGCCAACTATAATAGAAGGGGTAAGATCTAAAAATCAAGATACATATATTTATGGTGAGCTATTAAATCCTAATCAATCGTTATTGCAAGCGTATTCTTGTTATATGAATGTTACTGTTGATGCTTATGCAGATCATGTTAGAAATGCAGTTAGAGATAAAAATGCAGGATGGGCATGGAGTTATGCTGTTGATGGGGTTGAACCTAAAAAATTAGTTACATGGGTTGAATCTCATGATGATTATGCTGGAAATAATGGTTGTGGAAAATCGACAAGCCTTACAGACAAACAAATTAAATTAGGATGGAGTTTAATTGCAGGAAGAGCAGAATCTGCGCCTATGTTTTTTGTCAGGCCTAAAGATGGTTTAGTTGGAAGTATAGGCTTTACAGATAATAATATATGGAAAGACCCGATGGTAGTTGCTGCAAACAAGTTTCATAATGATATGATAGGAAAAAGCGAGTATATAAGATTACCAGCTTATTCTGTTTTTATGGTGGAAAGGGGAGATAAAGATGTTATTTTAACTAATGTTGGAGATTGTAATGAATTTATATTAACAAAAACTGGATTGGTTGATGGATATTACTTAGACGATAAAGAAATCAACGCATTTTCTGTAAATGGCGGAGTTCTAATGGGAAATATAGCCCCTGAGGAGTCAATTATATTAAAAAAAGTAGATATCGAATGAGTTTTAATTTTATGTTATAAATTAATTTATTTAGAGCATTATAAAATTAAATAAATTAATTTAGGAGTGCATAAATATGGAAATTATAAATGTTGTATTTGCATCTATAGGGTCATTAGTAGTACTGTTTTTGTTAACAAAGATAATGGGATATAGGCAGATGTCGCAATTGAGCATGTTTGACTATATAAATGGGATAACTATTGGTTCAATAGCTGCAGAAATGGCAACATCTTTGGAGTCTGATTTTTTAAAACCGCTTGTTGCAATGATTATTTATGGTTTGTCAGCTGTATTAATTTCATTTTTTACAAGTAAATCTATAAAATTTAGAAGAATAGTTACAGGTAAAAGTTTGATTCTTTATGAAAATAATAAGTTATATCAGAATAATTTAAAAAAGGCCAAGTTAGATATAGATGAATTTTTAATTCAATGCAGGAATAGTGGATATTTTAATCTATCGGACATACAAACAGCAATTTTAGAATCAAATGGGAAGATAAGTTTTTTACCTGTTAGTGAAAAAAGACCTCTTACACCAAATGATATGAATCTAAATCCTCAAAAAGAAGATATATTGACTAATGTAATATTAGATGGGAAAATTTTAGAACAAAATTTAAGAGAAACTGGAAACGATGAGCAATGGTTAAAAAAGCAATTGAAGTCTCAAAATAATATGAAGTTGTCTGATGTTTTTTTAGCCACTTGTGATTGTAATAATAAGTTACAATTTTTTAAAAGAGAGAATAAAGATACTAATAACGACAAGTTTCAGTAAAGTAATGTTTTATAATTATTTTTCTTATAAACGCAATAGTGACTTCTCATTGCATAAACTTGACAGTGTTAAAAACAAAGGGTACAATAATTATAATATTTGTGTTCGGACTAATCTGCGTTTTATGTAGACTATTTTAATTTATTATAATTATATCTGAGCGGCAAGGATATAATAGAATCTAATTATGGGTACTTTATATATAATGCTTTTTTATGGTGCTGTTTAAAAATATTAAAAATTAAATAAAAATAATAGGAGGTAATTTTGTGACAACAGAGTCAAAAAATAAGAAAACTATTAAATCGATAAAAAGACAATCCCCTGTTTATTCTATGGGTAAGCAAACGGATCAAGTGCTTACGATAAGTAGTAAAGAGTTTAATGAGGATATGAATTTTAACAATAAACGGGTTAAACAAAATAAAAAAAATAAAAGTAAAAAAGAAATTGACGAAAAAAATATTAAAAATATTGTAGATAAAAAAGTAGAGAAATCAAAAACAATACAAAGGAAAAATGAGAAAAAAATAAAAAGAAGTACAAAAAATATAAAACAAAATAAAACACCTAAAATGCCGTCAATAAAAGTAGCTTTTCTTGGAGGACTTAATGAAATTGGCAAAAATATAACTCTGTTTGAATGTGAAGATGATATGTTTTTGCTTGATTGTGGAATGACATTTCCAGATGGCGAAATGCTTGGTGTGGATTTAGTAATACCGGATTTTTCTTATATAGAAAGAAATAAAAGTAAAATAAAAGGGATAGTAATTACTCATGGTCATGAAGATCATATAGGCTCTATACCATACTTACTTAAAGATATTAATTTACCAATTTATGGAACAGCCCTTACTGTGGGACTTATAGGTGGGAAATTAAAAGAACATAATCTTTTTAACAAAGCTAAATTGAATGTTGTTAAACCTGGCCAAAAAATAAAATTAGGCTGCATGACTATTGAATTTATACATGTTAATCACTCTATACCAGATGCAGTAGGTGTAGCCATACATTCACCGGCTGGTACTTTGGTTCATACAGGCGACTTTAAAATTGATTGTACTCCGGGTTATGGAGGAATGATAGATTTAGCAAGGTTTGCAGAACTGGGAAAACAAGGAGTATTAGCATTATTTGCGGATTCTACAAATGCCGAACGACCAGGGTATACTATGACGGAACAAAAGATCAGGAGTTCATTTGAGTTATTATTTAAAAGAGCGGAAAACAATCGAATAATAATAGCTACGTTTGCGTCTAATATTAGTAGAATACAACAGATAATAGATTGTGCGTATAAATATGGACGTAAGGTGGCATTCTCAGGCAGAAGTATGATAAACTACATGAATGTTGCAGGGGAACTTGGATATGTTAATGTCCCAGAAGGTGTAATAATAGATATAGATGTTCTGAATAGATATCCAAAGGAAAAGGTAGTTCTAGTTACCACAGGAAGCCAAGGAGAACCTATGTCTGCACTTTCTAGAATGGCAAATTCCGAACATAAAAAAGTAGAAGTGGGGCCGGAGGATTTTATAATAATTTCCGCAAATCCGATACCAGGAAATGAAAAAATGGTGGGTAGCGTTATAAACGAACTTATGAAACTAGGATGTCAGGTTGTATATGAATCTATGTATGAAGTTCATGTTTCTGGGCATGCATGTAGAGAAGAATTAAAAATTATACATGGTTTAACAAAACCGCAATATTTTATTCCTGTTCACGGGGAACAAAAGCATTTAATAAAACATGCCGGTTTAGCAGAGAGTATGGGAATGAAACCATCTAATATATTTATTGGAGATATAGGTGATGTTGTAGAACTTAATAAAGAATACATGAAAAAACTTCCGGCTATTCCAGCAGGTCGTGTGCTTGTAGATGGTTTGGGTGTTGGTGATGTTGGAAGTATAGTATTAAGAGATAGAAAACATTTAGGTCAAGATGGGCTTATAGTTGTAGTTTGTACTCTTGAGCCATCTAGTGGAGATATAGTTTCTGGTCCTGACATTGTATCTAGAGGTTTTGTGTATGTTAGAGAGTCTGAACAGCTTATGGAGGGTGCAAGAAAAAGAGTGGTTAAAATATTAGAAGATTGCGCCGAGAAAAACGTGCATGAATGGGGAATAATAAAATCTAAAATAAAAGATGAGTTATCAAAATTATTTTATGATACCACTAGAAGAAACCCAATGATATTACCCATAATTATGGAAATATAATTTTATAAGTTACTAATATATCTTTTGCTTAAAGGGGAGAGATTAAGTGAAAAGAGTCTGGAAAATATCTCCATTTTTTCTGATTATTGATATTTTACTTTTTTTAATGGCATTTATAAGCGTGTTCTATGATATACGGATTTTTTATGTGGAAATAAGTATTGCTATTATATCAACGTTGCTTTTTATTATAGGTGCATTAAAGTTTAATAATTATGTTAATTCTGCAGTTAAAAGTGCAGAATTAGCGTTTACTGGAAAAAATAAAAATTCATTAGAAAAATTACCGTTTCCGTCTGTAGTTGTCGGCAAAAATTCCGATATAGTTTGGTTTAATACTTACTTTGGCTCATCTATTGCTCAAAAAAAGGATTATACAGGAGAAAGTATATCTGAATTTATTGATGGAAAATCTATTGAAAAATTCCGTGAAAAAAATATGGCAGATATAAAATACAATGGTTTTAGGTATACAGTATTTGGTATTCCTGCAGATGAATTTACAATATTATGTTTTTTAGAGGATACTTACTATAAAGAAGTTAGTTCTGAATATATAAAAAGCAGACCTGCTGTTGCAATAATAATGTTTGACAATAGAGAAGAATTCGAAAGAGAATGCATAGAT
>CAKSGI010000042.1 GCA_934454005.1 uncultured Eubacteriales bacterium
TCCACCTACTGTTGTAATAGCTAAGCTGGAGGTCCCTCCGCCTACATTTATAATCATACTTCCGCAGGGCCTTTCGATATCAAGGCCTGCACCCATTGCAGCAGCTACTTGTTCTTCTATTAAGTAAACTTTCCTAATTCCAATAGTGCTAATAGTATTAACTATTGCACGCTTTTCTACTTCAGTAATTTCGCTTGGAACGCATGCGATAGCTCGCGGCATAACTAATTTACCGGAACCAATTCTTTTTAAAAATTTCTCTAATATTTCGACTACTAAATTAAAATCAGATACAACCCCGCCTTCTAATGGACAAATTACAGCTAGACTATCAGAGGTTTTTCCAAGCATATCATATGCTTTTTGTCCAACGGCTAATATGTTATCAGTTCTCAAATCTATAGCTATTGCGGTGGGTTCAGACACAACTATTCCTTTTTTTTCAATATACATGCGTGTTACAGATGTACCTAGATCTATTGCAATATTTAAAGACATCTTCAATTCTCCCCTTTTTAAAAGTATATTAAATTTCAACTATTTTTCGCACTCGCCAAAGTAATACAATAAACTTTATCAGCACCGTTAGATATTAAAATTTTACAACATTCTTTTAACGTGTTTCCTGTAGTAATTACATCATCACAAATTAATACTTTTCTACCTTTTATTATATCTTTTTTGTTTGCAGAATAAACACCCTTTACATTATTTACTCTTTCTTCATAAGAGAGATCATGTTGCTGTAAATTTATTTTATTTTTTCTTAAGATATTTTTATATGGAATATTAACATTATTACTTATATTTTTGGCTAAAAGTTCGGCTTGATTATATCCTCGTTGTGATTTTTTTCTAGGATGTAATGGCACAGCAGTTATGATATCTATGTTTTCGTTGAGGAAAAACTCATTAAAAGTTGTTACCATAAATTTTGATAAGGATTTTGCGTAGTCTTTTCTATTTCTAAATTTGAATCTTTTTATAGATTCTGCTATATTTCCTGTATATTTAAATGGAGAAACACAAACAATAACATTTCCATCCAAAAATATTTTTCTTTTTATAAATTTTAAATTAATTATTTTTTTACACTCTTCGCATATTTCAAATGGTTCTTTTATAATTTTATCGCAAAATGGGCATCTTTTAGGATATACAATATTTATTATTTTATTTATGAATTCCATCTATTCATGCTCCTATCAGAACTATATCATTTTTTATTTACCTGATGTTAAAAAATGATGTAATCCAGAAAATCTTTTCGTTTTTCTATCGTTTTCTACCATTTTATAAACCTCTTCCTTAATACCAACCATTATTATCATATTTTTAGCTCTTGTAAGACCTGTATAAAGTAAATTTCTATAACTTAATTGAGGAGATCCCCTATACATCGGCATGATAACAACGCAAAACTCACTACCTTGACTTTTATGTATTGTAATAGCATATGCTAAATCAAGCTCTGATGCATTTTCCAGATTATAAACAGCAGTTTTATCATCAAAAGTTACAAATAAACATGATGATTCTAAATCTATTCCTGTAAGGATTCCTACATCGCCATTAAATATGCCTTCTCCAGAGTCACCGTTTTCTTTTTTCCATGGTATGTTATAATTGTTTTTAATTTGCATGACTTTATCATTGACTCTTAATATTTTACCATTTATTAAAACCTCCTTTTTCTCTGGATTATATGGATTTAACTTTGCTTGCAGTCTTTTATTCATTTCTATTGTTCCAAGCTTGCCTTTTCTGCCTGGACAAAGAATTTGAATGTCAAATAACGGTGAATATCCATAAGCTTTTGGTAATCTTGTTTTACAAAGATCTTCTATAGTAGCTGATATAGAATCTGGATCCCAAAAGTTTAAGAAGAAAAAGTCATTATCCTTTTTGTTAAGTTCAGGGTTTATGCCTTTAACAACTTTATGTGCGTTAGTTACTATTAAACTTGTCATAGCTTGTCTAAATATTTGTTCAAGTTTTACGACGGGTATCATGTTAGAGCTTATAAGATCGCTTAAAACATTTCCGGCGCCAACAGATGGTAATTGATCGGAGTCTCCGACCATTATGAGTCTAGCACCTAATGGTAATGCCTTTAATACACTTTCAAAAATTTGTGAGTCCACCATGGAAAGCTCATCCAAAACTAATGTGTCACATTCTAAAAGATTCCTTTCATTTCGTTTAAAATTCGAATTATCTTTTTCGTCCCATTCAACTTCTAGTAATCTATGAATTGTTTTTGCTTCATCGCCAGTGAGTTCACTCATTCTTTTGGCTGCTCTTCCTGTAGGTGCGGCTAAAAGAACCTTTTCTCCAGATGATTTAAGTATTTTAATGATAGCATTTAAGGTAGTAGTTTTACCTGTACCAGGGCCACCTGTTAATATTAGCGCACCTTTTGATAATGCGACAGTTATGGCCTCTTTTTGTAAAGATTCATACTCTATGTTATTTTCTTTTTCAATTTTTTTAATCTCTTTTTCAACGCCAGTAATAGGTTTGGGTGGGAAGTTTAACAACATGGTGATTCTTCCAGCAGTATATACTTCGCAATCATACATTTTTGGCGTAAATACAAAATCTCTATTATTCATTTTTTCTAAAACTAGCAAATTGGATTTAATAAGATTTTCTAATACATTTTCAACTTTATTTGTGTCAATTTCTAAAAATCCGGAGGTTGCAGCAATTAATTTATCTTTAGGTAAGCATGTATGCCCATTATTCATATTATGCTCTAAAACATAAATAATGCCTGCTTTTATTCTGTAATTATTATCCTGAGGTTTTTCGAGTGCTGCAGAGATTTGATCTGCCCTGTCAAATCCTATTTCAATGGGTGTATCGCAAATAATGTAGGGATTTTCATTTATGTAATCTATGGCATTAGAGCCTAATGCTTTCCATATTCTTAAAGACTCTTCTGTTGTTATACCATATTTATTAAGTTGCATCATGATTTCTTTCATACCAAAGATATTTTTTAATTCCTCTGATATACTTTTAGCTTTAGCATTTGTTATTCCCTTGATTGAACTTAGTTTGTCGGGATGCTTTTGCATAATTTCAAGTGTATTTTCTCCAAAAGTTTCCACAATTCTAGCTGCTAGAACAGGTCCTACGCCTTTTATTGAGCTTGAGGATAAATATTTAAGTATTGCTTTAGAGGTTGTTGGCATAAATCTCTCGTAAGCATTTACAGCAAATTGATTCCCAAAACTAGGATGCTCTTTAAAAGTACCTACTAATCTTAATTCTTCGCCAACCCCAGCTAGAGGCATTGTTCCAACTGCAGTTATAATTTCATCTTCTGCAGAAACAGTAAGCACAGTGTATCCATTTTTTTCATTTCTAAATATTATTTGTTCAACTGATCCTATGACCTCTAAAAGATTTTTATCTTCCATTTAAACTCCCTTTTTTCTAATCCCTTTTATTTTATAACATTATACCACAAAAATTTATGTTTATCATTAAAATAATGATGCATTTAAGTATTGCAAATTAAATTTATTAGCTTTTTTATTGTAAATAGAAGGTTGTTTGCTATTTCGATTTGCAAAAAACAAAAAAATTATTTTTTTTATTGACAACCAACGGTAAGTATGATATTATATATATCGTTGGGTAATGCGGGTGTAGTTCAATGGTAGAATCCCAGCCTTCCAAGCTGGTCGTGTGGGTTCGATTCCCATCACCCGCTCCATGTTTAAGATTGCTTATATAGCAATTTTTTATTGCTTTGCGCCAGTAGCTCAGCTGGATAGAGCAACTGCCTTCTAAGCAGTAGGCCAGGGGTTCGAGTCCCTTCTGGCGCGCCATTTGTGGTGGATATAGCTCAGTTGGTTAGAGCGCCAGATTGTGGCTCTGGAGGCCGTCGGTTCGAATCCGATTATCCACCCCATATGATGATTAAATGTTGGGGTGTAGCCAAGCGGTAAGGCAACGGACTTTGACTCCGTCATCTCGCTGGTTCGAATCCAGCCATCCCAGCCAAAAAAATTTAATATGAGCCATTAGCTCAGTTGGCAGAGCACTTGACTTTTAATCAAGGTGTCCGGGGTTCGAATCCCCGATGGCTCACCATTGCATTTAACAGGTAACAGTAAAAATTGTTACCTGTTATTTTTTGTATGGAGTTTGATATACTATTATTAAAAATAGTATTGAGGTAAATGTATGGACACAAAGCAAGAATTTTTAGAAAAATCAAATTATATACTTTCTAAACTTTACGATAAACTAATGGGCTTGAAACCTATTAATATTTTAGATCTAGATTTGAAAAATACATCGTTAGTAATTATAGATATGGTAAATGGTTTTGTTAAAGAGGGTCCATTAAGTAGCAAACGAATTTTATCTATTAATAATTATATTGCGGATCTTTCAGAAAAATGTTCAAAATTAAATATTAAAAAAGTTGTTTTTGCGGATAGCCACAAAATTAATAATCCGGAATTTTTATATTTTCCAAAACATTGTTTAAAGGGAGACAAAGAATCAGAGGTTACAGATGAAATAAAGAAAACAGGTAATTATTTGCTAATAGAAAAAAATTCAACAAATGGATTTCTTGAAATATCATTTTTAAACTGGTTAAGAGAAAACAAGGATATGGAAAATTTTATTATCGTCGGGAATTGTACTGATATATGTATACAACAGTTTGTATTATCGTTAAAATCGTATTATAATATGATTAACAAGAATATAAATATTATATTGGTAAAAGAGCTAGTTGAAACTTATGATTCCGAACTTCATTATGCGGACTTGGTTAATTTAACATCTATTTACAATATGAGTATAAATGGAATTAATATAGTTTCAAAAGTAGATTTTTAAGAGGTGTAAAAATGGATTATAATGAAACAGATCTAAAACGTAATTTAACAATGCTTACAGACTTTTACGAGTTGACAATGGCTAATGGTTATTTTAATAATGGTTTTAAAGATAAAGTAGTATATTTTGATATGTTTTTTAGGCGAGTTCCAGATGGAGGAGGATTTGCTATAATGGCAGGTCTTCAGCAGGTTATAGAGTATATAGAAAATTTACATTTTTCAGATGAAGATATAAAATATTTAAAGTCTAAGAATTTATTTACAGAAGAGTTTTTAAATTATCTCAAAGACTTTAAATTCACTTGTGATGTATGGGCAATACCCGAGGGGACACCTATATTTCCATGCGAACCAATATTAACAGTTAAGGGACCTATAATAGAAGCTCAACTTATAGAAACAATGGTTTTACTCTCGATTAATCATCAATCATTAATAGCAACAAAGGCAAATAGGATCGTAAGGGCGGCAAATGGCAGAGATATAATGGAATTTGGTTCAAGGCGAGCTCAGGGATTTGATGGAGCAATATATGGGGCAAGAGCTGCGTATATAGGCGGGTGCATTGGGACAGCATGTACTATAGCAGAAAGAGATTTTAATATTTCTGCAATTGGGACTATGGCACATAGCTGGGTACAATTATTTGATAATGAGATAGATGCATTTAGAACTTATGCAAGGCAATATCCAGATAGCTGTATGCTTCTTGTAGATACGTACAATACATTAAAATCAGGGATTCCAAATGCCATAAAAGTGTTTAAGGAAGAAATAGTACCAAGGGGTTACAGGCCTCTAGGGATAAGAATAGACAGTGGAGATATAACATATTTAGCAAAAAAAGCGCGTAAACTACTCGATGATGCTGGATTTAAAGACTGCAAGATATGTGCATCTAATTCATTAGATGAGCATATTATTAGAGAAATGGTTCTTCAAGATGCAAAAGTAGATCTTTTTGGAGTGGGAGAAAGACTTGTAACATCATCGTCAGAGCCGGTGTTTGGTGGAGTATACAAGTTAGTAGCGGTTGAAAGTGATGGCGAAATTATTCCCAAAATTAAACTTAGTGAGAATGTATCTAAAATTACAACTCCATGCTATAAAAATTTGTGGAGGCTATTTGATAACGAAACAGGTAAAGCGATTGCAGATGTAGTAACTTTGAATGACGAAATTATTGATAGTGATAAGCCGTATGAAATTTTTGATCCAGAGTATATCTGGAAAAGAAAAACTATAACAAATTTTACTGCTAAAGAAATTCGAAAAAAAATCTTTGAAAAAGGGGTTAGTTGCTACCAAACACCAGGTTTAAAGGATATAAGAAATTATTGCAAAAATCAAGTTGAAAAGCTTTGGGATGAAGTTAAACGATTTGAAAATCCGCATAACTATTATGTGGATTTATCACAAAAATTGTGGCAAGAAAAACAGCAATTAATCTCAGATACTAGAAAAATATAATAAAATATTAGTGTTTTAAGGGAGCTAGGTATAAGAGCCTAGCTCCCTTTTTAGATGCTTTTAAACAAATTAAATAAAAAACTTGCGTTTTTTTTTTGTTTTATGGTAAAATTTCCTTAATTGGAGGTGAACAGGCATTAAAATAGTTTACAAATAAAATGGAAATAAGGCTAAAATTCTAAATATAGTCTGATTTTCTGTTGTCGTACGTGTAGCAAAATGGAATTTAATAATTTTATTTTGGTGGAAATTACAATTATTGTCTTAGGAGGGTTAGAACATGAAAAATGTTACAAACAAAATTTTATCACTATTTTTGTCTTTGACTATGGTAACATCAATGCTGCCACAGATGAGGTTAAATGTAGGCGCCGTTGTAGGAGATAAATTCAATGTTGATGATGTTACCTATGAGGTTACTAAAGAAGAAAGTGGTAACGAGGTAAAAATTATTGATTATACGAATGAAGCTTCGACTTATGTTGTAGTTCCGGCTGAAGTTACTTATAAAGAAAAAACATATACAGTAACAGCGATTGAAAAATTTTTTTCTGACGGAAAAGTAAATGCTTTAGAAGAAATAAGAGGCATGAAAAATATAACAACGTTTGCTCAAGGCTCACTTGATAATGCTAAAAAATTAAAAACAATGAGGTTTACATTAAATCAGGCACTAGACAATTTGGACGCTGATTTATTTGATCATGTTGATTCGACAGAAATTAATGTATATTCACATGGAAAAGTGATAAATATAAATCAAAACTCTGGTAGTAGAAAGCAAGTACAGTCTGCTGACCATGGATCTGGAAATAATATTAAAATTACTGCTACCTGTACAAAATCTGGTAAACATTTTTGTACAACTTGCGGAGAAGGAGCAAATAATGAAATAGATAATGTGCCAGCTTTAGGGCATAGCTTAGAATATAGAGTCAATCCAGATAATAAGGCTATGATTTCTTTAAGGTGCACAAGGAACGGTTGTAATGCTGCTGAAGCTACAATAACTTTAGAAGATAACAATGGACAAGTTGTCGTTACTGTTAATGATCAAGATAATTTAGAGAAAAGAACAAAAAAGGATTTAGAAAATGACATTAAGTTTTTTGGAAAAGCAGGAGGTCAGTACACAAACCCTGTGGAAAAAGAAGATTTAGAAGATGGAGAGAAGTACAAAGCAGAGCTTATTATGGGAAACCCGAGTGGAGATCCGGTAACAGCAGAGTTAGAGTTTACATATAAAAAATTAGCAGTAAATGAATGGCTTGCTGGCGAAGAATTTAGAATTGAAAATAGCGGACGTTGTAGACCAAAGATTATGAAAGGGGTTTCTAAATTTGGAAATGCTGAGCTTGAGTATAGCATGGATGATGGATCAACTTGGTCAAATGTTGAACCCAAAGATAAAAATTTTTATTTAGTTAGATGTGTAGTTCCTGCAGGAGTTGTAACTGAGAAAGAGGCAGAAGCAGCAGGAGACTCAGGTTTGAAGGGAAGATCGTATTCTCGTATTGAAAGTACTCGACTAGATTTTATATTAGATAAAGATAATCATATAAAGCAGCCAAATAGAATGCACCCTAGCGAGGAAGAAACTAATATTTTAGTGGCTAAATGTGAACTTTGCTCGAAAGAACTCGAAAGAATAACCTTAAATAAACCGAAGAATTTAGTTGCCGATGGAAGTGACGAGGGTAGAGAGGTTATAGTTGATGTTAAAGGTGAAGGTGTTCCCGAAGAATTAGCAACGATTGTTGAGTATTATGATGAAAAAGAAAATATATTAAATAAGGCTCCAAAAGAAGCTGGAAAATATACGGCAAAACTTACTTTAACAATAGTAGGAGAACACATTCCGATACCGGATACATTTATAAAATATACAATTGCTGAATCTAACAAATGGATAGAAGGGCCTATGGCAAAGTATAGTTGTGAGGACGGCCTAACCACAACAGCTAAAGCTGAAAAAGGAGAGGTTAAAACTACAATAATTGATAAGGAAACCAATAAGATTGTAGAGAAAAAAGATATTGAAATAGGAAAAACATACACTGTTAAATTCGCTGTGCCAGCAGCTGAAGATGAAAGTTATATAGGATTAGAAACTGCAATAGAATTTACGGCTGAGCATGGGTATTTAGATGTTCTTACAAGTTATGCTGACAACGGAAATAGTGAGTTTATTGTAGTTTGTAACAGGTGTAGAAAGCCTTTGGCAAATCTAAAAATAAATTTGGAAGAAGGGCCATATTCTTCAGAAGAGCTAAAATCAGATAAATTTAAACCTACACTTGAAGGTCTTGAAACGTTTAATAGTGCTCTTGATGCAAAACTTTCAGAAGCTGATATTTACTATACATATTCTACTGAGACTGGCAAACTTAAACTGGATGAATTAGTTGAACGCGTTAATAAGGGAGAAGCTGGTGTTGAGGTAAAATTCAAAGCAAATATTGATTATGATGGTAAAATTATAATGACAGGATTTAAAGTTAAACGTGCTTCAGAGCCATCTGATCCGGATGACCCTGATGTTCCAGTTGATCCGGATGCCCCATCTGACCCGGACGATCCAGATGTTCCAGTTAATCCTAAAAAACCGACAATCCCTGTTGATAAAAAAGAAGTTAAAACAGTTACAAAAACTAAAACAAACTTCAAAACAGGAGAAGCAAGCAATATGACATTGTTAGCAGCATTAATGGCTTTGTCGTTAACATTAGGTTTAATGGTTATGAGAAAGAGAAGATTAGGTAAATAATAAACAGTAGTCCAAGGAATGAGGACACTGGGTTCAAAGTTGTAGAATTCAGTGTCCTTAATTTATGTTAAAATTTGATTTATTTGTAACTTTTTGGTACCATATTTAACAATGAGTAGATAAGTATATAATTTACTTATTAATAATTATTTCATGGAGGATTAGAATATGAAAAACAAAACTTTATCTTTATTTTTGTCTTTGGTAATGATAATATCAATGTTGACACAAATGGGACTAAATGTAAGAGCGGACGTGAGTGATACATTTAGGATTGACGGTGTTAGTTATAAGGTTACGGAGGAAGAACCATATAATAAAAAAGTAACTGTTATAGATACTGATGGAAAAAATGTTATTATACCAGCAGAAATCAAAAACCCTACAAGTTATATTACATATGAAGTAGTATCAATTGAAAATGTGGGAAATACGTTAGAAAAGTTAATATTTGAAAGAGGTAGTGAATTAAATCAAATTTTAAAAAGTGATTTATTTAGTAAGACAGCAAGAGTGAAAAAAGGCGAGAAAATTGAAGTGTTTACACATGAGTCTAATGAAAGTTTGCTATCACCTTACTTTGAAGGCGTTGAAAACATTGTAGTGGTAAATCATGGTGATGATGCACTTGGAGAGAGAACTATGCCTACGTGTACAGAGATGGGAAAAACTAGGTGTGATATTTGTGAGACTGTTGTAGAAAGGAGATTAGATAGACATAGTGTAAGATATAAAGTAAATTATTCTAGTAGTAGTTTTGGGAAAAGTTATGAATTAAGTTGTGAAAAATGTGGGAAGAGTGCAAAAGTATACATAGATCTTGAAAATGATCACTTTATGCGTGAAGAATTGCTAACAAAGTTTTCTCCTAAACTTGTTGGACTTGAAGATGCTCAAAAATTATTAGGTAGTAAAATCACAGTGAGTGATTATTACTTTACATTTGCTGGCAACGAAGGAGTTAAATATAATACATTAAGAGATTTAATGGATTATCTTGAGACTAAAAATGCGGTAGGAGATTGTGAAGTAAGATTAGTAGTTAATGGAATAGAAATTTATGCAAGCTTTTTTGTTGTTGTAAATGAGTAAATATATGTTTACGCACTTGAGGGCCTTTTGATGTTTTTTGATTTTTAGCATCTATACCTCTTATATTTAAAGAATAAATTAAGACCACTGAATTCGAAATTATAGAATTCAGTGGTCTTTTAGGTTAAATTTTGAGTGTTGATTTTTGTTAATATAGTTAATTGAAAAAATACTCAAAGTATAGAGTATAATAATGAACACAGGACTCTGTGTTATAGAATCTTGTGTTCATAAATAAATATATTTAATTGAGTAATATCAGTTATTTATCATGATGTTCTTTCCACATAACCCAAAGTGGACTTGCGATACATATACTTGAATAACATCCAGATATAATTCCAATAGACATGGGAAGAGCAAATGATACAACAGAAGATAAATTAAATATTAACGCAACAACCAAAACAGTTAAGATAGCTATTAATGTGCTTATGGATGTATTTAGTGTTCGTTTTAATGTTTGGTTTATACTGTGATTTACAAGATCCCTTAATGGAGTTTTCTTATCCATAATTTTTTTGTTTTCACGGATTCTATCGTATATAACTATCGTATCATTTAATGAGTATCCAAGTATCATTAGTACAACGGCGATAAAGTTGTCATCAAGAGGCATTTTAAATATTATAAAAGAAAAATACACCATTATAACGTCATGTACTAAAGCTACCAAAGCCATAACTCCGGCAGAAAGACCGCTTATTTTTCTAAATCTGAATGCAACATATAAAACCATTAATACAGATGCGATTCCAATGGCTGTCATACATTTTAGGAAGAATGTACGTCCCATAGTTGAATCTACCGAAGAAATTTCTAATTGTTCAAATTCATTGTCTGGGAATGATTCAGTTAATTGAGAAGTAAGTTCTTTTTGTTGATCTAAAGATATTTCGCTATTATTAGAAAATTCGATAGACACAACGTTTCCGCCATTATCTGATGTCATATCCTTGCTTATTTGGATAGCGACAATTTCATTGGTTGCATTTTGTATAACTTCTTTAAGTTGAGTTTCTTCAACTTCATTGATATATGAATATTTGGCAATAGCTCCGCCTGTAAATTGGATATCCAGTTCAGTTCCAAAAATAAAGTTAAAGATAATTCCAATCAGTATGACTCCTAAAGAAATACCAAAGTAATATTTCTTGTTTTTTATAAAATCAATATTAAACTTCTTCATTTTTAGCACCTCCAAATAACCATTTTTTACGGAATATATTAAATCTTGAGATGGATCTAAGCATTAATCTAGAAGCGCCAATTCCCATAATAAAGTTTGAGATAACACCAATTAATAAAGTATACCCGAATGAATAGATAACACCAGTAGTTGAAGGTCCGAACAACATAGATAATATATTAGAAGGACCAAACACACCCATTAGTATTACTGCAACAATTATAACTGTTATATTACCGTCGAATATTGCAGAAAAGCTGGATTTTGATCCCTTTATAATTGCACCATCGAGGGATCTTCCGCTATAGAGTTCTTCTTTTATTCTTTCTGCGGTTATAATGTTGGCATCAACGCCCATTCCCATAGATAAGATAATACCAGCTATACCAGGAAGTGTCATTGTAAAGCTCGATAAGAATGGGAAAAATCCGGATATAGCAGCAAGCGATAATGAGGTTTGTCCTAGTAGGGCTATGCAAGCAATAAAGCCTGGTAATCGGTATAAAATTAAAACGAATATGCAAATTATAGATAGTGCTATTACAGCAGCTATTCCCATAGCAGTAAGAGCAGCTGAACCAACAGTAGGACTGATAGAGCCAAAACTAGTTGTTTCTAAAGCGAATGGTAAAGCTCCCGCATTAATTTTTGATGCAAGTGATGATGCTTCGCTTGCGGTAAAGTCACCGGTTATTGAGGCAGTACCGTCGGTTATAGCGGTGTTTACAGTGGGAGCGGATATCATTATATCATCCATCCATATAGATATTGTTTCACCTTTGAGTCTTTCTGTAGCTTCAGCGAATTTTTCAGTACCTTCTTCGGTAAAGTTTAGTTGAATAGAGTATTCTAATTTGTTAGAATTAGTTTGACTGGAAGAAGTTACTGCTTGAGCGCTTTGAATGTCTTTTCCCTCTATAATAATTTTTTCAGCTGTAGTGTCTTTAGGAGTTTTATAAACTATATCTCCATTTGAATCATAAGAAGTTGATTCATATTCTTTACCTTCTCTAAATGTTAAAGAAGCTGTAGCAGATATTTCGTCTATAGCTTTTTCGGGATTAAAATCGGTTTCATCTTCCTTCCATGGAAAGCGAACAATAATTTTATCGTTGTTGTAATCAGCGTATAATTCATAATCTGTAATGTTGTTTTTTACAAGACGTGTTTCTATAATTGCTTTTGCGGAATCTAATTGTTCGTGAGTTGCATCTATATCATCTGCGGGTTTAAATGTAGCCTCTACGCCGCCTTTGATATCTATT
>CAKSGI010000043.1 GCA_934454005.1 uncultured Eubacteriales bacterium
ATCTGAATAGCCTTATTTTTGTTAACAATATAAACCCTACTATCTCCAGCATACACAATATGCAAAACATTATTAATAATCAAAGATAATACTAAGGTTGTTCCCATTCCCTTAAGCTTAGGATCTTCTATAGATTTGTTATATACAGCTAAATTAGCCTCATTTGCGGCATATTCCATTATTTTTCTAACTGATTCAGAGTCCATATTTTCTTTATACAATTCTTTTATTTTATTTGTTATTACATCAACAGCTACTTTACTTGCAATATCGCCACCATTAGCTCCTCCCATTCCATCGCAAACAACAGCCCATGCGGAATTTCCAGGAAAATAGTCAGCATTGCACGAATCTTGGTTACTTGACCTAACAAGCCCTATATCGCTTTTACTAAATATTTTCATATGTATTTCCCTCCTCTTTTACATAACTTCTTTTTAGCTGTCCACATGATGCTTCTATATCTGATCCTAATTTTCTTCTCACAGTAACATTTATTCCCCTTTTAGAAAGAATATTTTTAAATCTTTCAACTCTTTCTTTTGTACTTTTTTTATATTTATTGCCGCCAACTTCATTAACTAAAATCAAATTGACATGGCATAACATCCCATTTAGTAAATTTCCCAATTCTATTGCACATTTATCTGTATCGTTAATTCCTTTTATCATTGCATATTCGAAAGATATTCTTCTATTAGTCTTATTATTATAATCTTTGCATGCCATAATTAACTCATTTACACACCATCTTTTATTTATCGGCATTATTGCTGATCTTATTTTGTCATTCGGTGCATGTAATGAGACAGAAAGTGTAACTGGCAACATTTCGCTAGACAATTTATATATTTTGTCAACTACACCACAAGTTGAAACAGAAATATGCCTTAAACCTATATTAATACCATCATTACAAGAAACTAGTTTTAAAAACCGTATAACATTGTCATAATTATCTAAAGGTTCTCCCATTCCCATTAAAACAACATTTGATATTCTAATTCTATTATCTTTCTGCGCTAATTGTATCTGAGCCAATATTTCAGACGCCCTAAGATCTCTAGAAAATCCACTTTTACCAGTTGCACAAAATGTACAACCCATTTTACATCCAACCTGAGTAGATACACATATTGAATATCCATGATTATATTTCATCAAAACAGACTCTATAAATTCATTATCATCAAGCTTAAATAAATATTTAATTGTACCATCTATTTTAGAAATCAACTTTTTTTCAATAGAAACTTTCGGTATAAAATATCTTTTACACAATTTTAACTTAAACTCTTTTGATAAATCTGACATTTCATCAAACGTATCTATTCCTTTACTAAGCCACCTAAAAACTTGTTTCGCTTTATATTTAGGATATCCAGCCTTTAAAAAGTCATCCTCAATTTCTTCTATGAACATAGACTTTATATCAATCTTAATTTCAGTTGGATTCATAAATCACCTCAATTTTTACATCTCTTAAATGCTGCAATAAAAAAACCGTCAGTACTATTTTTATTAGGTAATAGTGTGAGTTGATTTAAGGGTTCTTCTATTCCTCGTTTTATCCCTTTTGGCAGCTTTATTATATAAGGTTCATAGTTAGTATGTTCCTTTAAAAATCTATCCGCAATATATGAGTTTTCTAAGGGGTTTAGAGTGCAAGTTGAATAAATTAAAATTCCATCTTTTTTTATAAACTTTTCAGATCTACATAAAATAAGGTACTGCAAACTTGTCAAACTGTCAAGTATTTCCTTATTTTTATATCTAATTTCTGGTTTTCTCTTAATTATACCTAATCCAGAACAAGGCACATCACATAAAATTCTATCTGCAAAAGGTAAATCATTTTCATCCTTACTTGCATCTCTAACTTTTGCATTTATTATTTTTATTCCAAGTCTTTTAGCTTCATTATTTATAAGATTAACCTTAGATTCATATAAATCAAAAGATAAAACCTTACCCTTATTATTCATTCTTTGAGCTATATTAAATGATTTTCCTCCTGGAGCTGCACAAACATCTATAACAGTTTGGCCTTCCCTAGGATCTAAAATTTCACAACAAATCTGTGACGCTAAATCTTCAACATGGAATCTTCCTTCGCTAAAAGCTTTTAAATTAGCTATAGAATCTGTTAAATTTATTTCTAAAGAATTATCTATAAGCAATTTTTTGGATTCTATTCCTTCTTGTTTTAAAAATTCTATCAAATCATCTGTTGAATTTTTAATTGTGTTAGTTCTAATAATCAGCGGTGGATTACCTGATAAAGAATCTAGTATTTCAATCGCGTTTATAGATCCATAGCAATTTACAAAATGTTCTACTAACCATTCTGGACAAGAGTATTTTACACTATAATATAATAATGCATTTTTTGATTTATCTGGAAACTTAATAGCATCTATATTTTTCGCAACTGACCTCAACACAGCATTTATAAAACCTGTGGATTTAAACTGCTTTCTAATTTTTGCAAGATTAACTGATTCATTAATAGCTGCTGAATTAGGAACCTTATCCATATACTTTATCTGGTATATTCCTATTCTTAATATTTCTAAATTATCCTTCGAAATCTTTTTAAGTTTTATATTTGAACAAATAGAAATTATATAATCTAACTCTATCGATCTCTCAAGTACACCATAAAATATTGCAGTTACAAAAGATTTATCTTTTCTATTAAGATTAGAATTATTTAAAATATTATCTATAACTATATTAGAGTAACCACCATTATATCTAACTTTTAATAAAGCTTTTAGTGCAATCAATCTTGCATTGTCCATCATAGTCTCCTAAATTAATTATTTCTTCTAATAATAATAAACAATAATCTTAGTAATGTCAAACGAGATGTAATCAGAGCTGCAAGATAAGTCATCGCTGCCGCAGATAGTACTTTTTTTGCGCCTTTTATTTCCTGATCGTTTAGTAAACCTGTTGTTTCTATAGCTTGTATTGCCCTTCTACTTGCATTGAATTCTACAGGAAGTGTAACTAATTCAAATAACATAGATACACTAAATAATATAGCACCTGCAACAACAACCCAAGTATAACCTGTTGGTAGAAGCAACCCTATAAATACAAGTGGCAACGATATAGTCGAACTAAATTTAGTTACTGGTATTAAAGAATTTCTTAATCTTATTGGATAATAATCAGCATTATATTGAACAGCATGACCAGCCTCATGTGCTGCAACACCTATAGCGGAAACCGATGTACTATTATAAACAGAATCTGAAAGCCTAATTACTTTAGAGATAGGATCAAAATGGTCTGTTAAGTTCCCAGAAACTCGCTCTATTATAACATCATTTATTCCACTATTCATAAGAACTCTTTTAGCTGCCTCTGCACCAGTAATATTTCTTGAATTACGCACCTTAGAGTATTTTTTAAATGTAGAATTAACCTTAAACTGTGCATACAAAGAAATCAAAAGTGCAGGTATCATAAAAATATAAGTATAATCATAAAAATATCCCATATATCATTCTCCTAACTTTTCATATATTTTAATTTTATGTCCTCTTAAAAACTCTTCAGAACTCATTCTTTTTTTTCCTAGTAATTGCAACTCTAATATTTCTAAAGATGTATCGCCCGAGCAAGAAACTACAAAAGGATTAAGACTAATTATTTCTCCCGGACTTCCCCCCTTGATATTAGATACTTTAGTTTTGTGTATTTTTAATATATTTCCATTCAAAATAGTAGATGCAGTTGGCCATGGATTTAATCCTCTTACTAAATTGTGGATATTAATTGCAGCTTTGTTCCAATCTATATTGCAAAGTGATTTATCAAGCATTGTTGAATAAGACGCTTCATCATCATTCTGTTTTTTTCTTTTAATTGTACCCTTTGATATTTCGTTTAACGTTTTTAAAATTAAGTCTGCACCTATAAATGACAGCCTATCATGCAGATCACCAGATGTTTCATCATCGTTTATTATAGTACTCGATTTCAAAAGCATATCACCTGTATCTAAACCTTCATTCATGTACATAGTTGTAACACCAGTAGTCTTTTCACCATTAATAATAGACCACTGTATTGGTGCCGCGCCTCTATATTTGGGCAATAATGATGCATGCACATTTACACAACCATATTTAGGATAATCTATAATTTCTTTTGGAAGTATTTTGCCATAAGCTACAACAACTATTATTTCTGGTTCTAGATCTTTTATGATACTCAAAGTTTCTGCATTCCTAATTTTATCCGGCTGAAAAACTTCTATATTATTTTTTATAGCTACTTCTTTTACGGGCGGAGCTGTTAATTTATGACCTCTACCCTTAGGTTTATCAGGCTGAGTAAAAACACCGCATATATTATGTCCTACTTTTATAAGACTTTCTAAACAAGGCACAGCAAAACCTGGCGTACCCATAAACAGTATTTTCATATTATCCTCCGTTTATTTTAAATCAGATTCTCTTAACGGTTTTATTATTTTGCTTGTAAATAATATTCCATTTAAATGATCTATTTCATGACAAAAAGCTTTTGCTTTTAACCCCTCCCCTTCTAAAACTATTTCATCTCCATATCTATTATATGCCTTAACCTTTACTTTCAAAGGTCTAATTGTTATCCCCCACTTGTGCGGACATGATAAACATCCTTCCGGTTCTCTCTGTTCCCCACTTTGTTCAATTATCTCAGGATTTATAAGTTCTATCAATCCATCACCAACATCCACTATAACTACTCTCTTCAACATCCCAACTTGCGGAGCTGCTAACCCTACACCATTTGCTTGAACCAAAGTTTCGATCATGTCATCTAAAAGTTCTAATAATTTTCCGTCAAATTTTTCAACTTTTCTACACACTTTATTTAGTATAGGGTCTCCCTCTTTTACAATATTTCTTATAGCCATATTAAATTCTCCTTATACTTAAAATAAAATTTTATAATATCATATCAGGATTTATGTCAGCATAAATCATTATTTTTGAATATTTTCTTTCTTTTCCAAACCATATTAATAAACTAGAAATCATTTCTCTAAATTCTTTACAATTTCTAAATTTTATAATAAGTTTATATCTATACTTATTATTCACTTTTGTCACCGCCGCCGCGGAAGGCTCTAAAATTCTAAGTGGTAATTTTTTATACTTGCTGGAAGCTAAATCTTTTAGTTTTTCAAAAAAATCTTTTGTTGCTTTTATTATATTTTCTTGGTTTTCTCCAGAAAATCCTATAACACACAAATCCACAAATGGTGGATAGAGCATCGCTTCTCGCATTTGAATTTCACCATTATAAAACTCATCATAATTCTGCTTTGAAGCCAATTTTATTATTGTGTTTTCGGGTGTAAATGTTTGTATGATCGCTCTGCCTATATATCTTCCTCTTCCGGATCTTCCTACAACTTGAGTTAATAGAGAAAACGTTCTTTCGTAACTTCTAAAATCATTATTATACAACGATTGATCCGCGGATAAAACACCTACAAGTGTTACATTATCAAAATCTAATCCTTTCGCTACCATTTGTGTCCCTATCATTATATCATATTTTCCCTCAGAAAACAGCTTTAGTTTTTTATCGTGAGAAAATTTAGTCATAGTTGTATCCGCATCTAATCTAAGAATTTTAGAGCCCGGTACTAATTCTTTAAGTTTCTCCTCAATCTTTTGAGTCCCAGAGCCTGAATACCTTATTTGTTCCTCATGACAATTAGGGCATTCTTTCACAAGATTTTTAGAGTATCCACAATAATGGCACATTAATCTTCCATTTGCAGAATGATATGTAAGAG
Organism: uncultured Eubacteriales bacterium; assembly: GCA_934454005.1. The sequence continues at coordinate 5,810 of CAKSGI010000043.1, forward strand.
ATATACTACAATTAGGACAACTTATCACTTCTTTACAATTTCTACAAGACACAAATGTATTATATCCCCTTCTGTTCATTAAAAGTATAGATTGTTTATTTTCTCTTACGTTATTATTTAGTGCTTGTACCAATATAGAACTAAACTCACTAGCATTTCCTTTTTCTACTTCTAAATTCATATCTACTATCTCAACATCCGGAAGATTAGCGTTTCCATATCTTTTACTTATCTTATTAATACTATATATTCCTTGTTTAGCTTTATAATAACTTTCTACCGATGGTGTTGCTGAAGATAAAACTAGTAATGCATTGTTATAGTTACATCTAAATTTAGCAACATCTCTTGCATGAAACCTAGGCGAAGAATCCGATTTATAAGTATACTCTTGTTCTTCATCCATTATAATAAGTCCTATATTTTCAAACGGAGCAAAAATCGCTGATCTAGTTCCAACTGCTATATCTGCATCACCATTCTTTATTCTTTTAAATTCATCTAATCTTTCCCCTACAGATAATCCGCTATGAAATACAGCTATACGATCACCATATCTTTCATGAAATTTTCTTATTAATGATGCTGTAAGAGCAATTTCTGGAACCATTACTATTATTCCCTTTTTATCGGATCTAACGCTATCTATTAATTTCATAAAAACAGATGTTTTTCCGCTACCCGTAACGCCATATAGTAAAGAAACCAACGCTTTATTTTCTTTATATTTTTCATAAAGACTGTCAAATGCTTTTTGTTGCTCATCAGATAAGATAATTTCTTTTATATTATATAACTTTTCTATATTCTTATAAGGATTTCTATAAATCTCATTTTCAAAATAATACGCTATACCTTTTTTTACCAATGAATTAACTACCGCTTGAGTTACTCCCGTATAATAACATAATTCCTTTACTGATACACTTCCACACATGTTTATAGCCTTATATACTATTTCCTGTTTTTTGGTGAGCTTAACATCTAAAATCTTATTTTTAAATGAATCTGATATTGCAACCATTTTAATCGTTAAATCAGATATTTTTTCTACAGAATCATCCTTTTTTAATATAATACCTTTTTTAGTAAGATTATAGAACACATTAGATAAATCTTCAATCTTTAAATCCTTTGACAATTTGTCTAAACTCACAAAATCCTTTTCTTTTTTCAATATTTCTACTAATTCATATTCTCTGTCATTTAAATCATATTTTTCTAGATTATCAAACTCCGAAAGTTTATAGTAACTAATCATTTTTCTATTTATGCCAGATGGCATCATTACTTTTACTGCATCAAATAAAGTACAATAATACCTGTTTTTCATCCATATAGCTAAAGAAAGCATTTCTTTACTAAGAAGCGGCGCCTTATCAAGCACCGCATAAATAGGCTTTATATCATCCCTATCCTCACTTAAAATAACATCAAAAATAATTCCGTGTTTTTTCTTATTTCCAAAGCCAAAAGGGACTAAAACTCTTGAACCTATTAAATTTTCTTTATCAAATTCCTCCGTAATAATATAATCATATTCCTTATCAAAGTGATATAAAACACCTTCTAAAGCTACTTTTGCTATCTTTATCATATTCATATAGTTCCTAATTGTTTATCTCTGGTTCTACAATAGTATATTTATGCTCCCTAAAATCTTTAATTGCAAGATTTACAGGCTTTTCAGTTATAATACTTCCTGATTCCTCTGCCTCATCTGCAATTTGCCTAGCTCTTTTTGCAACCGCTATTACTAAAGAATACCTGGTTTCTTTTCCTGAAAGCATATCGTCAATTGATGGTCTATTCATCTCTAAGCACCTCTTCTATAATATTTATTTTCCTACTTGATTTCATTTTTTCACAAATTATTATGTTATATATATCTTTAGCACACTGTTCTACAGTATTATTCACAACCACATAATCATAATCTTTAGCTGATTTAATCTCTTTTTTTGCTATATTTAACCTTTTCTCTATAGCTTCTTTTGAATCTGTCGCTCTACTTTTAAGCCTTAGCTCAAGCTCCTTTAGCGATGGAGGAATAATGAAAATACTAATTGCATACGGACATCTCTTCATCACCTGCGAACCTCCTTGAGTCTCTATTTCAAGTATTACATCCCTACCTTTACAAAGCCAATTTTCAACTTGTTCGTAAGGTGTTCCATAATAATGCCCACAATATTCTGCATGCTCAAGCATTCCATTTTGAGATACTATTTGAATAAACTCAGGCTTTGACATAAAGAAATAATCTTGCCCATCAATTTCGCCTTCTCTTGGCTTTCTAGTCGTAGCAGATGTCGACACTTGTATATTCTCATTTATTTCTAATAAATTAGCTAAAACAGTATCTTTGCCTGCACCAGATGGGCCAGAAAGAATTATTAATAAACCTTTATCTTTCATTACTTTCAACTTCCTCTCCAGCAGTCTCATCATATTTTCCGTTAAAACGTCCTCCAACAGTCTCCGGATTAATTGCAGAGAGTATTATATGATCGCTATCCATTATAATAACTGATCTCGTTTTTCTTCCGTAAGTAGCATCTATTAAAATTCCTTTTTCTTTAGATTCCTGAATTATACGTTTTATAGGCGCAGATTCTGGACTAACTATTGCCACTAGTCTATTTGCAGAAATAACATTACCAAATCCTATATTTATAAGTTTTATCAATTATATGGTCCCCCTAAATTAAATATTATTCTATATTTTGAACTTGTTCACGCATTTTTTCAATATTTGCTTTTATATCTACAACCATAAGTGACACATCAGAATCCAAGCATTTTGAACCAATAGTATTAGATTCTCTGTTCATCTCTTGAATTAAAAAGTCAATTTTTCTTCCAACCGATACATCAGATTCAATCATAGAATCTAACTGTCGCAAATGACTTTTTAATCTTACTATTTCTTCATCTACAGCTGTTTTATCTGCAAAAATTGCAACTTCTGTTAGTATTCTTTGCTCGTCTATATCATTATCTAATATTAATTCCTTAATTTTACATTTAAGCCTAGCCTCATAATCTAACACTATTTTAGGAATCCTAGATTCAATTTTATTTAAAACTTCTAATATGTTACAAGCTTTTTGTTTAATATCTAACTTTAAAAATTCGCCTTCTTTTTCCCTCATATCTATAAATTTATCTAGAGCATTTTTAGCAACCGTTAAAACATCATTCCAGATTTTATCATCATTTTCTTTAGAATTTTTTATAGTAAATATATCAGAATATTTAGATATTGTAGAAATTGACACATCTCCCTTAAGTGAATACTTTTCCTTTATTTCATTAAGAGCTTTTACATATCCCAATACTAGTGAATCATTTATTATTACCTCTACATTTTCATCTTCAAGTGTCTGTATCCCTACAAACACATCAACTTTTCCTCTTAAAACTTTTTCATTGATAAGTTTTTTTATCTTATCTTCTAAAAATCCATATTCTTTAGAAATTCTAGAATTAAGTTCAAAATATCTATGATTCACAGACTTAATTTCAACTATAATATTTTTACCATCTATAACAGATTCGTGCCTTCCGTATCCAGTCATACTTTTAATCACAATATCAACTCAGTTCTTGACAATATATAAATAAATTTTAATTACTCTAGATATTTATATTTTTTATAATTTTAACACTTTTACTTATAAACTGTCAACTCATACAGTTCGTAAATATTAAGATGATATAAACCAATAAAAATAAGAAATACCACAAAACAAAGCATAACAAAATTTTTAAAAACCATTAACCAAGAAAAATGCCTTTTCATGAATATAATAACACAAAATAAAAAAATAAATAGTCGTAAAAATGGAATACTCTACGAAAAAACGCGGAACAACATACAAAATCACATCAAACATATATTATCAAAAACATTTAAAAAGTAAAAATCTATAAAAAATGTTTGCTAAAAGCTTTATTTAGCTTCTAGCAAACATTTATAACTTAAAAATCAATAATAATATAATTATATTGCAACTAAATTAATATGCCGAAGTCGATCTTGAGCCAGATCTTGAATTAGATCTAGACGATTTTTCTACAAATATATCTGGCTGATATTTATCTAATGCTCTCTTATTAATTGTAACATCAAGTGATTCAACAGTATCTTCAATCATTGTTTTAAATAAAGATGCTTTCATATCTCTAAGTATAGAATCTTTATCTGATTCTAATTTGTCTAATTTATTACTTACATCGCCCTTGTGTACTAAATAGTATTTGTCCCCTTCTGTTATCACTCTTGACGAGTTCTTATCCATTTCTTTTAATGCATCTACAATTTCTTTTGGAAGCGATGTTGTTTCATCTAACTTTTTCACGTCAGAGGTCAACGGATCAGATTCGACCGAATAATCAGACTTATACTGTTCTGCTATAGACTCCATAGTAGAACCATTATTTAAAGAATCTAAATAAGAATTAAACTTAGATTCTATTTCTGCTTTTGCCTGTTCATCCTCTTTAGCATGTTCATCAGAATCTGTACTTTCTGTTGATGTTTCATCACTATTATCAACATCTATATTTTCCTCATTTTCTTCGTCATCACTAGAATCATCATGACTATGGTCGTGATTACATTCAAATTCTTTTTCTATGTAACTATAATCTATATAATTTTCTAAAAAGTAATTTTTCAATTCGTCATCAGAAATCGCTTTAGATCCGTTCTCACCATACATAGAATCAAATAATTTAGAAGATTTTAATTCAAATAATGTTCCTGCTTTATGGAATGATTCTTTAGATATGCCAAATTTTTCATATCTTTTTCCGTATTGTTTCCATTGTGCATCTGTTGTAGAATTAGCAGTTTCAATTTCTTCGTCTGTAAATGACAAACCTGCATCATCAAATAGTTTATCAACCACTAAAAGTTTTTTACAAGATTCCATTGCAGAATCTTTTATCCAATCAGATACATTTTTGTCATCAATAGTTTGCGATAATAAGTCGCTATAAGGATTACCTACTTTATAATATGCTTCAGAATATGCGGCACTCATATAAAAAATATATACACCTATCGCTAAAGTTTCATCATTTGTTTTCATAGCCCAAGACTTATTCGAACAAGCAGTCGTACTTAAAACAACCGCTATTGATAAAAAAACAACAGCTACTTTTTTTAATATCCTCATCTAATATACCTCCCAAAATATATATCATAAATATAATTATATACCTTTTTTTATAATATGTCCATTTAAAAAACACATTATTTTATAACTTTTTGTAGAATATCAATAGGATCCTCACTTTCTTCTATTTTTATAGATATATATGGCCTTGAGCTTGCATTCACTAATACCTTATTTTTTATATTTTTCATAATTTTAGATATTTGACTCATATCTATTTTTTTCATATATAAATTAAGAAATCCTTTAATTTGTTTTACTTCATAAATTCCAATACAAGCAGCACCTGTTCTTATTAATGCAATATCTATAAGCCCTTTTACAGCCCTAGGCAGATCTCCAAATCTGTCTATCAATTCATCCACTACATCAGATGCATCATCAGTGTTCCTTATATTAGATATACGCCTATATACATCTAATCTTTGATTCAAATTGCTTATATAATTATCTGGTATATGTGCTTGAATATTTAAATCTACTAAACATTCTAACTCGTAATTATCTACAACTTCTCCTTTTTCTTCATTTATAGCATCATTAAGAAGTTTTAAATACATATCATACCCAACATCTTCCATATTGCCATGTTGTTCTGCTCCTAATATATTCCCGGCACCTCTAAGTTCTAAATCTCTCATTGCAATTTTAAATCCTGAACCAAACTCTGTAAACTCTCTAATAGCAGATAGTCTTTTTTGAGAAATATCGCTTAAAATTTTATTTCTTTTAAATGTAAAATATGCATATGCTCGTCTAGATGATCTTCCCACTCTGCCTCTAATTTGATGTAGCTGAGAAAGACCCATACAGTCTGCATTATCTATTATCAAAGTATTTGCATTTGGAAGATCAATTCCTGTTTCAATAATTGTTGTACATACTAACACATTTATTTCTTGATCGATCATTTTTCTCCAAACTTCCGAAAGTTCAGATTCACTCATCTTACCATGACCAACACCAACATTGGCTTCTGAAATTTGCAGCTTAATACTAGTTGCTATTCGTTCTATAGATTCTACCTTATTGTGTAAATAAAACACCTGACCTCCTCTTCTAAGTTCTTTTCTAATAGCCTCGTTTATAATAACTGAGTCATATTCCAATACATATGTCTGAACAGGATATCTATCTTGTGGTGCCTCTTCAAGTGTAGACATATCTCTTATACCAGACATAGCCATATTTAAAGTTCTAGGGATCGGTGTTGCAGATAACGTCAATACATCAACATTTTTTTCTATAGATTTAAACCGCTCTTTTTGTGCAACTCCAAACCTTTGTTCTTCATCAATTATTACTAATCCCAAATCCTTAAACTCTACATCTTTTTGCACTAATCTATGTGTCCCTACTACTAAATCTATCTCTCCAGTCCTTATTTTTTCTATAATTTCTTTTTGTTGTTTTTGGGTTCTAAATCTAGACAAAATTTCTATTTTTACAGGATACCCCTCAAACCTCTTAGAAATAGTCTGATAATGCTGCCATGCAAGTATTGTTGTTGGAACAAGCAAAGCACACTGTTTAGAATCTGTAACACACTTAAATGCTGCCCTAAGTGCAACCTCGGTTTTAC
>CAKSGI010000044.1 GCA_934454005.1 uncultured Eubacteriales bacterium
AGCATAGACTATGCCTGATAAAAATGATATTTTTTCGTTTTGTGAGAGACATATACTCATATTTTTAATTATATTTTTGCCTATGTTATAATGTGTATTTCCGAACAAAATTGTCATTCTCCTTTTTCTTTATAGTAATTGGATTATTAAGAAATATTTTTATATATTATAACATATTTATTATGCTTAATCATCAATATTTTATATTAATAAATGCCATCCGAACTAACAATAATGTTTTTCGGATGGCATTTGAATTGTATTATTTTTTAATAAGTGAACATTTGTGTCCAGTAATATTTCCCTTTAGAATCTTTATATACTCCTACACCTATATTTGTGAATTTTGCATTAAGTATGTTTTTTCTATGGCCTTCGGAATTCATCCAACTATTCATTACTTGACTAGGTGTTCTTTGTCCCATAGCTATATTTTCTCCTGCGCCTCTATATTTTACATCATTTTCACTTAGAACAGTAAAACAACTTGTTCCATTTGGTCTTGTATGTGAAAAGAGTTGTTCTTGCTCTTCTGCTCTAATTTGTGCAGCTTTTTGGAGATTTGAGTTAATAGTTAATTCACTAATACCTCGTTTTGTTCTTTCTTCGTTTACAAGACTTATAACTTCAGAAACAAATTTTGATATATTGTCTTCTGATGTAGGTTCACTAGAAGATGGTGCTTGAGAGGTGCTTTCATCCGGGGTACTTGGAGTTGATGGAGTAGACTCAGATGGAGATGATTCTGGTTTAGAAGGAGTTTGTGATGGTTGAGATGGAACAGATGAGTTTATATTATCGTCAGGGTTTTGACATGAATCATCGGTATTGCTAGAAGAATCATCACTAGGTTCATTAGGTACTAAGCTTGAACTTGAATCTGAGCTAGGGTCAGAATTGTTATTATCGTCATTAGAATCTTTGTCGCAGTTTTGGGAAAACAATGAATTCAAAATTTGATTTATCTTTGCTAGACATTTTTTAAAAAAATTCGAAGATGCAGTACTATCACAGTCTTCTTGAACCACAGTATTACATGCTGACTCGCCATCTTTATTATATTCAGAAGTAGCGGACACCGAAATAGAACTAGATACGATAATGACTAAACTCATAATAAAAGTTAATATTTTTTTCATTTTTATTTCCTCCATATAAAATAAAATTGTATTCTGAATGAACACAATTTTATTCTAATATGGATTTTATACAATTACAATGTAACCTTTTGTAACTTTTGGTTGTTTATTCATTAATATATTTTTATATTCAATTAAAAATTATGAATTTAACATTGCGGTATCAGCGTCATCCTTGTACATATAAACATTTTGTATTAGACCTATTCCAAAATATATACAAGCCATGGATGAACCACCATAACTAAAAAATGGAAGTGTGACGCCCATAACTGGTAATAAACTTAAGCACATTCCAAGATTAAATATGGTTTGAGAAGCAATCATTCCAAAAAAGCCAAAACATATATACATTCCAATATTGTCGCAAGATTTTAAAGCTATTTGAAATACTCTTATAAGGAGGGCCAATAATAATAAAATAATTAATATACACCCTATAAATCCTAATTCTTCGCCGGCAACAGAAAAAATAAAATCGCTTTCTTGTATTGGAACAGATTCCATTGCAACTCTAGGACCATTAAAAAGCCCTCTTCCAAAAAGTTTTCCAGAGCCAATAGATATTTCACCCTGTAATTGTTGATACCTAGAAACAAAAGGATCAAGTGATGGGTCAACCAATGCTAAAATACGTTCTTTTTGATAATCGCTTAAAATAAAATTCCAAGCAAAAGGAAGCATAATAATAATTGATGATATTAATATTACAAAATATCTTAGTTTAACTCCAGCAGAAAAGGACATAATTAAAAACATAAAGAAAAATATAATTGCAGCGCCAGTATCGCCTTGTATTTGAGCAATTCCCATAGGAATTAATGCATGAGCTAAAAGGCCTAATATATTTAAAAAGGAATCTATTTTTTGTGTTTCTTTTAAATAGGTTAAATGTTTAGAAAATGTAATCATAAATCCAATTTTTGCAAGTTCTGATGCCTGAAATGAGATACCACCAGGGAGTATTAACCAAGCTCTAGCATTAACTCCGTTAGAACCGCTTACAGTTTGACCAAATATGATGGTAATTATGAGTAAAATTAAACAGAAACTACCTATAAATTTCCAATGCTTAACAATAACTCTGTAATCGATCATTGTAATTAAAAATGCACCAATATATCCGATTATTATGGCAAATAACTGTTTGCTAAAGTATGTGTATTTAGGTGATATTCTTGATACGCTAAATAAAAGTATTAAACAATAAGTAGATGTTAATGCAGTTATGAACCAAAGAATAATGTCAGTTCTACGAAAATAAAAGGATATATTTTTAAAAATTTTTTGCAAAGCATACTTCATCCTTTCTGGAACTTATCTAGATTGTAAAATTAAGAATATTTTAAAACTTATAATTTTTATTATATAATTTAGAGGTATTAAAAGCAAGTAGAGTAAAATTATTTATCATAATGTATATGTTAAAAGAGGGTAGGTTAATAAAGAAACAGTTAGTTTAAAGAAAGAATTAATACTACTAGAAATAAATAAAAGCGAATACATATTTTTAGTATATGTTATTATTTTCCAATTATAGGTTTGGGGTTACACTATTTTTACCCCTGTTACTATTTAGCATCAGATACATTTTTTGTAAGTTTTTGTATAATTGCATATTTTTTTGTATTTTTGACAACAAATATTTAACATTTATTTTTGGATATAATTCTTTAAAAGAATTATGTGAATATTTTTCTCGTTTATAATTTAATTGAAATGTTCTCTAAGATTTAAAGAATAATTCTTGTCATTTTAAGGGAGATATTAATATGAAAGATGACTCGCTAATTGCTTATGAATCCAAAAATCAAAAAGACTTGATCCTTACTAAAAAAATTCATAATATAAAAAATTTTCTATTCGTAATATCCGGGTACATATCAATTGGCGAATATACTAAAGCAATAGAAAAAATCTCTGAACTATGTGATAGCCTTGTTATAGACGATAATCCTGTTATAACCGGTAATCCTACTATTGATTTGTTTTTGCAGAATAAATATATTATAGCAAAAAAACATAATATAGAATTTAGCTATCAAAACAATATACTGCATAAATTTAAAAATAATTTTTCTATTAGCGAAGTTGACTTTTGTATAGCGTTAGGAAATGCGCTTGATAATGCTATAGAAGCGTGTTTAAATTTGAATCCAACTATTGATCGTATTATCAATATTAATTTTTCTTCTGTTCCTAACAACCCGAATTCAATATTTATTGAGGTATCCAATCCAATTGAAAAAACTGTCCCTATCATTAATAATCTAATCAAATCAGCAAAATTAGATTCCTCTATGCATGGATTTGGTATTGCTAGTATGAAAGAAATAGCCGAAAAATATAATGGTAAAGTTGAATTTAGACAAGAAGAGAACATTTTTTATATAAAATTAGTTTTTAAAGACTAATTTTTACAAAGTGCACAAATTTAGATTTTGTATAGTCTGGTTTGTGTGCTTTGCTATTTATATAGTGGTTAACACTTATATACATGTGTTTGAGTATTTTTATTTATAAATCCACAAAATTATTATTTTTATAGTTGGTATTATATTGATTTTTAAATATTTTTTTGATAGAATAAATAGGCCAGATTTATAGCAACGGGTTATCTTATTGCGCGTTATACTTTATATAGTATGTTACATTTTTTAGGATAATAAATTATATTTAGATAAAAAGAGTAATAGAGTTTTTTAAATTAGTATATTAATAAAGTCGTTTAATTTTAATATAATTAGGCTTTATTTAAGGATTTAGATATATAAATAATAATTAAAGGGAGATATATTATGACTGTTAGGGATATTATTAGAGTCCTTGATGCTAAAGTTATAGCTGACGCTGATCTAGATGCAGAAGTGAAATCTGCATGTGGCAGTGATATGATGAGTGATGTTTTGGCTTATGTAAAAGATCAATCAGTGTTGATAACAGGCCTTGTTAATCCTCAGGTTGTTAGAACTGCAGATATGATGGACATAAAATGTATAGTGTTTGTAAGGGGGAAAGAACCGGATGAAACTGTTGTTCAACTTGCAAATGAAAAATTAATTTCTTTAATATCTACTAGGTTTAGGATGTTTACAGCTTGTGGACTACTTTATATGCATGGCCTTCGCGGGGGCTGTGGAATATAATGAGTACTATAAACTTAGAATATGATGTTCCAGGAGATGATTTTAAACTTGCCGGGGAAGCTTCTTGTAGGGTAAAAAATAAGCTAAAAAAGATAGGGTATAATATCGAAGCAATACGTAGGGTAACAATAGCAATGTATGAGGCAGAAATCAATATGGTTATACATGCAAACGGTGGCAAAATAAATGTTGAGATTTACCCGAATAAAGTTAATATAACTCTTGCAGATAATGGACCGGGGATAAAAGATATAAATAAAGCTATGCAGGAAGGGTATTCTACTGCTCCAGAAAATATAAGAGAGCTTGGATTTGGAGCCGGAATGGGTCTTCCTAATATAAAAAAGTACACAGATGAACTTAAAATAGAGACAGAAGTTGGTAAAGGAACTACACTTTTTTTATCTGTGCATGTCGATAACAAATAATAAACATTTATAAAAAGAGGTGGAAAATTTGGATAAGTTTTTTCACTCTGTTATATTAGATAAAGACAAATGTAAGGGATGTACTAATTGTCTTAGGAGATGTCCAACCGAGGCAATTAGACTAAAAAATTCAAAAGCTAAAATAAATTCGGAGCGTTGCATAGATTGCGGTGAGTGTATAAGAATTTGTCCTCATCATGCGAAAAGGGTTAAATCTGATCCTTTATCTATTATTGATGAATTTAAGTACAAAATAGCGCTGCCATCACCTTCACTTTTTGGACAGTTTAAAGGTTTACATAGTATTGATATAATTTTAACGTCGCTTAAGCATATCGGATTTGATTATATTTTTGAAGTATCAAGGGGAGCAGAATTAGTTTCTGATGTAACTAAAAAATTAATTGAAGATAGTAGTACTAAAAAACCTATAATAAGCTCTGCGTGTCCTGCTGTTGTAAGACTGATAAGAGTAAGATTTCCAGAACTCTGTGAACTAGTATTGCCTATGAATTCGCCTATGGAGGTATCTGCAATTATTGCAAAAGAAGAAGCTAGTAAAAGATCAGGAATCGCTATAGATGATATAGGAGTATTTTTTATTACACCATGTCCTGCTAAAGTCACAGAAATAAAGGATCCTTTGGGGAAAGATTTTTCTTGTGTGGACGGCTCAATTGCAATGAGTGACATATTTAAAAAATTATCAAAAACTACTGACAAATTACCATTAGAAGATGTAGAATCTATTTTTAAATCTGGCTTTATAGGGGTTGGTTGGGCAACCACAGAGGGCGAATCTAATGCAATAATGAGTGATAGATATCTTGCTGCAGATGGTATAGAAAATGTGATACGTGTATTAGATGAAGTTGAGAATGATAGAATAAGAAATATAGATTTTATCGAATTAAATGCTTGTTTTGGTGGATGTGTAGGAGGAGTATTGACAGTTGAAAATCCGTATATTGCAAAAGCTAGAATAAAAGGATTAAAAAAATATTTACCATATTCGCTTAATCATGTAGGAGAGAAAATTCCAGACTATATGAAATGGGATAAAGAATTAAAGTTTGCTCCAGTATTAAATTTATCTGACAACATTGAAGAAGCTATGAAAATGATGGAAGACATTGATAGTTTATGTGAACGATTACCTGGTCTCGACTGCGGGTCATGTGGAGCACCGTCATGTAGAGCTTTAGCGGAAGATATAGTTAAAAATCAATCGTCAATAAATGATTGTATATTTATGAATAGTTAACTATTCTTTTAGTTTGAAAGAAGGCGAACAAATTGTTAAAGGTATATGATTTAAAAGATAAGTTATCATTGAAACTTTTAACTAATGATGTAAATTTAGATAAGAGTGTATCAGGATGCTATATAGGAGATCTTTTAAGTTGGGTTATGGCTAATGCTAAAGGTGGAGATGTTTGGCTGACTGTTATGGGGAATATAAATGCAATTGCTGTGGCGACGCTTTTGAATATATCCTGCATAATTTTAACCGATGGTGCGTCTTTAGATCAGAATGCAAAAAATAGGGCAATTGAAGAAAATATTCCAGTGTTTGTTACAGATTTAAATAGTTATGATGTAGCGATACGACTTTCAGGTCTTTTAAAGTTATGAAAATTTATTATGATTTTCATATACATTCATGTTTATCACCGTGTGCTGATATGGAAATGACACCTAATAATATTGTGAATATGTCTTTGTTAAATGGACTGAATATGATTGCTATAACCGATCATAATTCTTGCAAAAACTGTAGGGCAGTAGTTGAAGCAGGCAAAAGAGCGGGTTTATTGGTAATCCCTGGAATGGAAATATGTACTAATGAAGAAGTCCATGTAGTGTGCTTATTTGAAAATATTGAGTGTGCTGAAGAATTTTCAAAATATGTTTATTCTAATATGATGCTTATAGAACATAGACCAGATATATTTGGTGAGCAAGTTGTTTTGGATTTATATGATAATGAAATAAATAAAGAACCATATTATCTTTTGGGTGCAACTAATATAAGCGTTAATGAAATTCTAAATATAACTAATGAATATAATGGTACATCATTTCCTGCACATATAGATAGAGATTCTTATAGCGTAATATCATCATTAGGAGATATTCCTTGTGAGTCAGGGTTTAGAACAGTTGAAATAGCAGATGCAAGAAAAAAGGATAAATTAAAAAGTTTATACTCTAGTTTGAAAGATATGAACGTTTTAATGAATTCTGATTCTCATTATTTAGAATCTTTGGTGTCAACAAAACAATTTATAGAATTAGATTCGCTTAATATAAAATCAGTGATTGATTTTATTAATGGTAAATAAATTGAGTCAAAAATTGTTTAGGAATTATTAAGAATAAAATTAAATATAATTTTTATATGAATTATGCATTTATTTTAAGTGCATAGAGTATAAGAAAATACAATGATTTTTATTAAATTTGCTAGTATTTTACTTTTTAGATATAATTTTTTATTTTGTCTTGTTTTTGGATATCTAGATTTTATTATAATTTCACGTTATAATCTAAGAAGTGTTTATTATTTTAGTAATATCTAATTTACTAATAAAAATTTATAGGAGGATAAAAAATGCAAAAACGAATAAGTTCTATTCCGTTTAGCGGAACAAAAGAACAGGAACTGAAGCTTTTAAAGGTTATCGAAAAATATAAAGATGATCCCGGAGCAGTTATGCCTGTTTTACAAGAAGCGGAGGAAATATATGGTTATTTGCCAATTGAGGTTCAAACTATAATCGCAGATAAACTAGATGTTCCTTTAGAAGAGGTGTTTGGAGTATCGACTTTTTATTCGCAATTTTCGTTGACTCCAAAAGGTAAATATCATATTTCTGTTTGTTTAGGAACAGCTTGCTATGTAAAAGGATCAGGTGCAATAATTGACAGAATACAGCAAATTTTAGGAATACAGGCAGAGGAATGTACTGCAGATGGTAAGTTTTCATTAACTGCTTGTCGTTGTATAGGAGCCTGTGGTTTAGCTCCGGTTCTTACAATTAATGATGATGTTTATGGACGTATTGCTCCTGAAGAGATTGACGGAATTCTAGAAAAATATAAATAATTATGAGAGAATTATCGTTAAATGTTCTTGATGTAGCACAGAATTCGATTTCTGCAGGTGCAACATTGATAAAAATATGTTTAATCGAAAATTTTAAATTAGACTATACTGTTATAAAAATCATTGATAATGGTAAGGGTATGACAGAGTCGCAATTAGAATCGGTTATTGATCCATTCTATACAACAAGAACGAATAGAAAAGTTGGACTAGGAGTTCCGTTTTTTAAGATGGCCGCAGAAATGACGGGCGGAGAATTTAAAATAAATTCTTATGTGGGAAAGGGAACTAATATTTATGCTAAATTTATTAATTCAAGCATTGATATGACGCCGGTTGGAGATATAAATTCAACTGTGAGTTTGCTTATAAGGTGTAACCCTAGTTTAGATTTTATTTTTGAAAGGCAAATTAATGATAAATCTTTTATACTTGATACAAGAGAAATAAAAAAAGTTTTGGATGAGGATGTTTCTATAGACAATTCAGAGATAACTATTTGGATAAATAATTTTTTAAATGAAAATTTAAATAATATTTTAAAATCAAAATAATATTTTGGAGGTATGGAACTATATGAAATCGTTAGCTGAACTTCAAGCTATTAGAGATAGGGTGAAAAAACAAATAGACATTCGCGAAGAAAAAGATAATTCTGTTAGGATTTTAGTTGGAATGGCAACCTGTGGAATAGCAGCAGGTGCTCGCCCGGTTTTGAATGAGTTTGTTGATGAAATTTCAAAAAGAAATCTTTCAAATGTAACTGTAACTCAAACAGGATGCATTGGTATATGTCAATATGAGCCTGTGGTAGAGGTTGTAGTTCCGGGGCAAGAAAAAGTAACTTATGTTAAAATGACTCCTGAAAAAGTTGCAAAAGTAGTTCATAGTCATATTGTGAATAATAATGTAGTAACCGAATATACAATTGGCGCTAATTCGTAAAAAGGAGGCGATGAAATGTATCGTTCACAGGTACTTGTTTGCGGTGGGACTGGGTGTACATCCTCAAACAGTGAAAAAATAATCGAAAAATTAAAAGAAGAAATTAAGGCAAAGGATTTGGAAAATGAAGTAAATGTTGTAAAAACAGGATGCTTTGGATTATGTTCTTTGGGCCCTATTATGATTGTGTATCCGGAAGGATGTTTTTATAGCATGATCAAACCAGAAGATATTCCAGAAATAGTAGAAGAACATTTGTTAAAAGGGAGAATAGTAAAAAGACTTCTTTATCAAGAGACTGTAAAAGATGATACTATAAGTTCGCTTAACAATACAGGCTTTTATAAAAAACAAAGGAGAATTGCACTTAGAAATTGTGGTGTTATAAATCCTGAAAAAATTGATGAATATATAGCTATGAATGGCTATGCTGCTTTAGGTAAGGCGTTAACAGAAATGACTCCAAGTCAAGTAATAGATATAATAAAAGAATCTGGTTTAAGGGGAAGAGGAGGCGGCGGATTCCCAACAGGAGTGAAGTGGAGTTTTGCAGCTGCTAATGATGCTGATCAAAAATATGTTTGCTGTAATGCTGATGAGGGAGATCCGGGAGCGTTTATGGATCGTTCTGTTCTAGAAGGAGATCCGCATGCTATTTTAGAAGCTATGGCAATAGCGGGGTATGCGATTGGCGCGTCAAAGGGATATATATATGTTCGTGCAGAGTATCCTATAGCAGTTAAGCGTTTAAGCATAGCTATTAAGCAAGCAAGAGAATATGGACTTTTAGGAGATAATATTTTTTCAACAGATTTTTGTTTTGATATAGAATTAAGACTAGGAGCCGGTGCATTTGTATGTGGAGAAGAAACAGCATTAATAACTTCTATTGAAGGAAATAGAGGAGAGCCACGTCCACGACCTCCATTTCCAGCAGTAAAAGGATTATTTGGAAAACCAACAGTTTTAAATAATGTTGAAACGTATGCAAATATTGCTCAAATTATTTTAAATGGAGCTGATTGGTTTAATTCAGTTGGAACGGAAAAATCTAAAGGTACCAAAGTATTTGCCTTAGGTGGAAAAATAAACAATACAGGTTTAGTGGAAATACCAATGGGAACTACTTTAAGAGAAGTTGTTGAGGATATTGGTGGAGGAATACCTAATGGTAAAAAATTTAAGGCGGCTCAAACAGGAGGACCCTCTGGAGGATGTATTCCGAGTGAACATTTAGATATTCCCATAGATTATGACAATTTACTATCAATAGGGTCAATGATGGGTTCTGGTGGACTTATTGTTATGGATGAAACTACTTGTATGGTTGATATTGCAAAGTTTTTCTTAGATTTTACTGTTGATGAATCTTGTGGAAAATGTACTCCTTGTAGAATAGGAACAAAAAGGTTATTAGAGTTATTAACTAAAATAACAAATGGCAATGGAACTTTAGAGGATATAGATAAAATGGAAAAGTTATGTTATTACATAAAAGAAAACGCACTTTGTGGACTTGGACAAACTGCACCTAATCCTGTATTATCTACACTTCGTTTTTTCCGTAATGAATATATAGCACACGTAACAGAGCATAAGTGTCCTGCTGGTGTGTGCAAAGCGTTATTGTCATACAAAATTGTAACTGATAAATGTAAAGGATGTACTGCATGTTCAAGAATTTGTCCTGTAGGAGCGATATCAGGAACAGTTAAAGAACCACATTTAATTGATACAAGTAAATGTATTAAATGTGGAGCCTGTATGGAAAAATGTAGATTTGGCGCAATAATCAAGGAATAGGAGGAGCGTTGAATATGGAAATGGTTAATATAAAAATTAATGGTATGTCAGTTTTGGTGCCAGAAGGTTATACGATTCTAGAGGCGGCTAAAGAAATTGGCATAAATATACCAACACTTTGTTTTTTGAAAGATATGAATGAAATAGGAGCGTGCCGAGTATGTGTTGTAGAGGTTAAAGGAGCACGATCTTTAGTGGCATCTTGTGTATACCCTGTTAGTGAGGGGATGGAGATATTTACAAATACAAATAAGGTTAGGGAGTCTAGAAAAACAACTATTGAGTTAATTCTTTCAAATCATAATAGAAGCTGTTTATCTTGTGTAAGAAGTGGGAATTGTGAATTGCAAACATTGGCTTATGAATATGGTGTAGAGGATGCAGGTAAATTCGATGGATTTAATCCTACATTTGAAAAAGACGTTAGTTCTAAACATTTGGTTAGAGATCCAAATAAATGTATTCTTTGCAGACGTTGTGTAGCTGCTTGTGAAAATCAAAAAGTGGCGGTTATAGGTCCAAATGATCGAGGATTTGATACGAGTATTGGTTGCGCATTTAATAAAGATCTTGCAGATGTTGCTTGCGTATCATGCGGACAATGTATAGTTAATTGTCCAACGGGGGCTTTAACAGAAAAAGATTGCACAGATGAAATATTTGATGCTTTAAGCGATACCTCTAAACATGTAATAGTACATACTGCGCCAGCAATTAGGGCAACTTTAGGTGAATGTTTTGGTATGCCTATAGGTACTAATGTTAAAGGCAAAATGGTAGCAGCTCTTAGACGTTTGGGGTTTGATAAAGTATTTGATACAGACTTTGGCGCTGATCTTACTATAATGGAAGAAGCAACAGAGTTTTTAGATAGAATTAATAATGGTGGAGTTTTACCAATGATAACGTCATGTTCACCGGGGTGGATAAAATTCTGTGAACATTATTATCCAGATTTATTACCTCATTTATCAACATGCAAATCTCCACAACAAATGACAGGTGCTATTATAAAATCATGGTATGCAGAAAAAAATAATATTGATCCCCAAGATATAGTAGTTGTAAGTGTTATGCCTTGTACGGCCAAAAAATTTGAGATTGGGAGAAAAAATCAAAATGGTGTTGGACTGCCTGATACGGATTTTGTTCTTACTACGCGTGAATTATCAAGAATGATTAAAAGATCACATATTGACTTTGTTAATCTTCAGGATGAAGATTTTGATCCGGCATTAGGTGTTTCAACAGGTGCAGCAGCTATATTTGGGACTACAGGTGGAGTTATGGAAGCGGCACTTAGAACTGCTGCAGATATTTTAACAGGGGAGTCTTTAGATAGCATTGACTATAAAGAAATACGCGGAACTGAAGAAATTAAAGAAGTAACTTATAATATTAATGGTATGGATATAAAGGTTGCAGTAACGAGTGGACTGAAGAATGCTTCTATTTTACTTAATAGAATACGTAAAGGTGAGGTAGATTATCAGTTTGTAGAGGTTATGTGTTGCCCGGGTGGGTGCGTTAATGGTGGAGGTCAACCTATACAGCCTGCATCTGTGAAGAATTTTACTGACCTAAGAGCAATTAGATCAAAAGCTTTGTATGATGAAGATAAAAGCTTAACTCTTAGGAAGTCTCATGAAAATCCAGTAATTAAGATAGTTTATGATGAGTACTT
>CAKSGI010000045.1 GCA_934454005.1 uncultured Eubacteriales bacterium
TATTACGGATTTCTTTTGTAGAGTTCATAATGATATAAATGGAATAAAACACTCTGAAAATTTTAGGCACGTTTTGTATGAGCAAAGATTTCAAAAGGTTTTAGAAGAATATGAGTTAGACGTTTTAAGAGAAAAAATACTTCTTGTGGAAGATGAAGAAATAAAAAAGATAGAAACTATGTCTTTGAAAAATTATTTAATATATAGGCATAACAAATACATGAAAGAAGCTGGAAAGCTTTATTTTTATGATAGCACAGAGAAAATAAGGCAAATTGACATGAGATATTCTTTTGGAATTTCTTTGATAGTGGCTTCGTATATAGTGAAAAAGGCGATGAAATAATAGAATATTCTTCTTGCTTCTACATTTTTCTTATGGTAAAATCTATAACGTTATATTGATATAGGAGGTGTCGCATGAATATTAGTCCAGACGATGAAAAAAATGAACTACTAAAACTAAAGAGGACGCAAAACTATATAACTAAAGAGATTAA
Organism: uncultured Eubacteriales bacterium; assembly: GCA_934454005.1. Next base: position 501 of record CAKSGI010000045.1, read on the forward strand.
AGAAAGTGAAGAAAGACTTGAAAGAGGTTTCGAAGATTACGATTTCGATGACTATGCAGACGATTTTATGAAAGCAGCCCTAAGAGATAAGTTCACCCAAAGAATCAAAAATTTAAAAATGGTTATTAATAAGCCATATTTTGCAAGAGTTGATTTTATAGAAAAGGGTGATATCAAAAGGGATGCTTTTTATTTAGGCAAAGTGATGGTTACTGATCATAATACCCTGGAGCAAATTGTTATAGACTGGAGAGCTCCGATTGCTGATTTATACTATGAAGGTAGACTAGGAGAAGCAAATTATAATTGTCCTGCAGGAAATATTGAAGGTGAGATTAAGCTAAAGAGACAGTACTTTTTTAACAAGGATGGAGAGCTAGAAAATGTAATGGATATAGATATCACGACTAACGATGAAATGCTTCAACCATTCCTAGCAGCCAATTCTGACACTAGACTTAAAAATATTATTTCTACTATTCAAGCCGAACAAAATAAGATTATAAGAAGTGAAATGTGGCGACCGCTTGTTGTTCAAGGTGTTGCTGGTAGTGGTAAGACTACTATCGCACTTCATAGAATTGCGTATCTTATTTATAATTACGACAAAAACTTTTTCCCTGAAGAATTTTTAATTATTGCACCAAGTAAATTTTTCTTAAATTATATTTCTAACGTACTTCCAGATTTAGGTGTTGAAAGAGTTCAACAAAGTACATACGAAGACATCGCTTTTGAGATTATAGGCGATGAGTTTGATATTGAAGATCCTAACGAAAAATTGGCGATAATTATAGATAATAATAAATCAGATAAAGAAAAAGAAATGAGTAAAGTAATAGAGCAAGCATCAATTTTAAAATCTTCGATTAGATTTAAAAATATGCTTGATGAGTATTTGTATGAATTAGAGAAAAGGTTTATACCAGATGAGGATTTTAAAATAGACAAATATGTTTTTATGAAGCGAGAAGATATACATCATTTGTATTTTAGAGAATATGCGAATTTGCCTATTTGTAGGAGAATTGAAGAGATTGTAAAGCATCTTAAAAATTCTGTAATGATGAGAAGTGGTGAGATTTTAAAAGATATCGAAGAAGAAAGAGATTATAAAATTGCAAAGGTAAAAGCAGAGGAGCCGATAGAAGAGATTAGGCTATCTATGATTAGAAATTTATACGGAGATGCTGAAAAGCTTGCAAAATCTGTTATTAAGGATGCTAAAAAACATGCACTAAATTATTTTGGAGCAAATAAAGTTATGGCACCACTTAAGTATTATAAGGAATTTTTAGATGTGTATTTTGAGCAGATTGCAAGTGAAAGGATAGATAAAAGGCAGATTAAATATATCAAAGATTCCTTTGCTGCAGCTCAAAGAAAAGGCAAGATAGAGATGGAAGATATAGCTCCACTTATGTACATTAAATGTATGGTGCATGGAGTTAAAACTAAATTTGAACTAAAGCATATTGTAGTCGATGAGGCTCAAGATTTTAGTGAGTTTCAATTTTATGTATTTAAGAAGATTATAAAGAGTAATTCGATGACTATTTTAGGAGACTTAGCTCAAGGAATTTATTATTATCGTGGTACGAGAAATTGGCAAAAAACGATGAGCATAGTATTTGGCGAGGATTCGGATTTAAAATATTTGACTTTAAAGAAGACATACAGAACAACGGAAGAAATTATGAACGTTGCAAATAAAGTTATTTCTAACATTAACGATGTACTAAATTGCGAACTTGGTGAACCTGTTATGAAAAATGGTGCTCCAGTAACATTTAAGCATTTTGAAAATCATAGTGATATGATAAATCAGATTAAATTTCGTCTTGAAGAATTTAAACAAAAAGGATTTACAAATATCGCTATAATCGGTAAGACAATACCAGATTGTTTGAAACTTCAAAAGGAGCTTAATAATGAAGAAATCCATATGATAAGTAGCAAAGACGCAGAGTATAATGGCGGTATAAATATTTGTCCATCATATCTTTCAAAGGGTTTGGAGTTTGATGCTGTAATAATAACCGATGCCGATATTAATAATTACACTAAATCAGAAGTCGATACCAAACTTTTATATGTTTGTATTACAAGGGCGATGAATACTTTGGATATATATCATGTGAATGAGATTACCGAGCTTTTAAAAGAATAAGATTTAATCTATTTCATGCCAAAAATTTATTAGCTTGTAAAGGTCTTCAAAAAAGACAAATAAGGAAGAACTTAACTAAGAACAAAATTGTTATTAGCTGGTTCTTCCTTATTTTATTTGATATTTTGATAGCTCTATGTTGAAACATTAAATATTCAGTAGTTTGTAATTTCTATTTCTTTGTATTGACTCCAAGTAGCAATTTATTTACTATTGGTATTCTTTTTAATATCTCTGTTACTATTGGTAATATAACGATTGTTCCTATGAATAAAATTATGTAGTTAAATGCAAAGTTGTTAAATTTAATATATTTCACTGATATAAATGCTATAACAATTTGTACAGTATAATGTAATACATAAAAACTAAAATTATTTTTATTCATATATCTTGTAAATTTATTATCAAAGTCCAAAAATTTCTTTGCAAGTCCAAATGCGGATAAAATAACAAACCAAACATAAATATTAGTAAATATATTAGTCAAAAACTCGTCTGAGGCAAAATTAACACCATAATTTACTATTGTAAAAACAATTCCAATAATTAATGTAATGGCTCCTAGTGATACTGCAATTTTTTCTAATTCTTCTATGATTTTATCATTTGAAAATATATAATATCCGAATAAGAACATTAGCAAATATATTCCAAATCTGTATACAGTTACAATTGGAGTATTTAGCACAAATGATGAGCCCCACACTAATAACACTAATGAAAATAATATCGGCAAATTGATTTTGCTAAATAAATCATCTAGTTTATTGTTTTTATCAAATTTTCTAATTACAACGATTAGTGAAGAAGCTATAAATAAAACGTGTGCATACCAAAGTGGTCCAATACCAATTAAAGAAAATACTATATATTTAATTGGAGATGGAACCATATTTCCATTACCCACAAATACATCATTATAGTAATTTGTTATCCATCCGCTGATCCAACCATAAGCAAATATTCCAATTAAACTTGGTACTAAAATTCGTTTTGCTCTATCTTTTATAAATTCTTTATTTGTTTTATTTTTTAGCGAATAATTAGTAGACACCCCTGATACAACAAATAATAAGCACATAATCCAAGGATATATAAATACACATATAGCATCTAATTCTCTAATACCAGTTACACCCATATTTGAAACTACACCACTTGAATTGAATATATAAAATATATGATATATAATCACAAAACATAATGTAATCCATCTTATATTGTCTAAATAATGTTTTCTTTCATCCATTGTTATTTGTCTCCTTTAAGAAATATTTTATCTGATAAGTCTTCTATTACATCAGATTTTACAAGTGCAATTCCTTTTGTTTTATCGCAAAGTACAATAATAGAATCGCCAGGTTTTATATCAAACATATCTCTAGCTTCTTTTGGAATTACAATCTGTCCTTTTTCTCCAACTTTACTTATTCCTACCAATTTATCTTTATCCATAAAATTAATTCTCCTTTCAAATTATATTTGTTATACTTTTCATACTTATCATACTTTGCCATAGTAAAAAAATCAATAGATTTTTCAAAAATAATAAATGTATAAAATTAATTGACTTGCATATAATATTATGGTACAATAATAAGTACAATAAATTGTACCGTGTCGAAAGGAGTGATTTTTATGTTAGCTGTTAATTATTCAACAATTAGAAGTAAATTAAAAGATTATTGCGATAAGGCAACAGATGAAAATGAGACAGTAATAGTAACAAGAAAAGATGAAAAGAATGTTGTTTTGATTAGTCTTGAACAATATAACCAATTTATAAAAACAGAAAAAAATGCTGAATACCTAAAGAAACTTGATAAATCAATTAAACAAGTGGAAGAAGGAAAAGTTGTTTCTAAATCAATGGAAGAATTAGAGGCGATGGCGAATGAGTAATATATTTTCAGACGAGGCTTGGGAGGAATACGTAGACTGGCAATATAAAGATAAAAAAATGGTTCAAAAAATAAACGAACTAATAAAAGATATTAATAGGAACGGTTTGAGTAAACGGAATGGGAAAACCAGAACCATTACGATACAGAAAAGCATGGAGTAGAAGAATAACTCATGAACATAGAATTGTATATAATTTTGATGAAAACAAAAACTTAATAATTTTATCTTGCAAAGGTCATTATGAAGAATAATAAAGGACTAAAAACATTACTCAGTATGTATTGGGTAATGTTTTTATTTGTTATAAAATTACTGAAATGAAATTAAATCTGTTGACGAATAAGATCATAAAATATATAATTTCAAAGAAACATAACATTTGTTACTCGAACAATATTTTGAAGGAGGTTATTTTATGAGGATTGAACTTTTGGGGGGCACTTCTAAAGAAGAACTTGAGAGAAGAATTAGAATGGTTGCTGCTGCAGGTAAGCTTTCGCAGTTTCCGGGCAATGTTTTTGAAGTGTTAGATGACTCTTGTGATTATGCTGAGAATCTTAAAGTAATTAAACGCATAACTAAGATGGGGCATAAATCGATAACCGAACATGATTATTTGGTATTTGCGATTTCAGATGTTACACCTATTGTTGAACAAACTATTATTGGCAATAGACTTACTTCATTTACTATAAAATCTAGAAGATATGTAGACTTTAGAAGTGCAGGTTTTTATGTACCTGACTTTAGAAATGAAGAATTATCGTTGCATATGGAAAATGAGACACTCAAAGAAAAATATAGAGCACATATGGAGTATTTGTTTAAGGAATATTCTGATATGATTGATAACGGAATACCAAATGAAGATGCTAGATTTTTGTTGCCATATTCTTTTTATAGCAATATTGTTATGGGACTTGATGCGAGAGAACTTGAAAAGATGATTTTGTATTTGCTACATGGAGAAGTTTCAAAAATTCAGGAGCTTCATGAACTTGGTGAGGAGCTTTTGAAACTTGCAAATGAATATGTTCCGTATTTGAAAAAGAGCATTGAAAGATATAAAAAGCACGAGACGGTTTTCGATTATAAAAAAGTTATTAGAGAGCATAATCCTGTGTCTGAGATTTTAGATAAGCCAGTATTACTTGAATATACTGCTTCTCCTGATGATTTGGTTTTGCAACTTGCTATAATGTATGAGGTACAGTGTAGCTATGATGAAGCTTCGAGAATTATAAGTGAGGCTGAAAAAGCAGACCCTGAATTTAGGCAAAAGTTTATGAATGAGATTTTGTCTAAAGATGAAAATCGAGAACTTGAAGAAGTTTCTTTCACTTTTCAAATTCCAATTTCACTTGCAGTTCTTACACATCTTACAAGACATCGTATGCATTCACTTTTGGTGCCTAATTTTGTGCCACTTTGGAATTTTAGAGATTATATAATTCCTTATACTATTAAAAATGCTGGATTTGAAGATAAGTATAAAGAAATTATTGAAGCTAACATTAGAGTTCTACAAGACTTTAAGAATGCTGGTGTTATTGAAGAAGATTTGGTATATTTTTATCTTGGCTGTCAGATGTGTAATGTAATTACTACCGTTAATGCAAGAATTCTTATGTGGATTTCTAGAATGCGTTGCTGCCAAAGGGCACAATGGCAAATTAGAGAAATTGCAAATCATATGACTTTAGAAGCGAAAAAAGTTGCACCTCTTATTAGTAAAGGATTTGGGCCAACTTGTATTGTAAATCATGTTTGCAATGAAGGTCCGAAATCTTGTGGGCTTATTAATAAGATTTTAGAGAATAAGGATTAATATTATAAAGAAAAGTTCATAGTTTCTATGGACTTTTTCTTTTGTTTAAAGTAAATTTATTATGGGGTGTATTATGAAGTATATAGCATTGTTAAGAGGAATAAATATAAGTGGCAAAAATAAGATTTCTATGAGCGAACTAAAAAGAGTATTAGAAGAAAATGGATATGAGAATGTTTCTATGTATCTTAATAGTGGGAATGTTATTTTCGAAACTAAGCAAAAAAGTAAAGATAGCATAGCAAAAGATATTTACAATATTGTAAAAGCTACTTTTAATCTGGAAATACCAATTTTCATTATGACTGCAGTAGAACTCGAAGATATATTAGACAATAATCCTAATTGGTGGGGAACGGGTGATAAATCGATATATGACAATTTGATTTTTATAATTCCACCAATTAAATATGCAGAGGTATACGCTATTTTAGGAGAACCTAGCGAAAACATTGAAAAAATTGAGGAGTATAAAAATTCTGTATTTTGGTCTTATGATTTGAAAAACTATAGGAAATCAAATTGGTGGTGTAAAACTGCGAGTACAAGTATAAAAGATAGTATAACAATAAGAACTGCTAATACTATGAAAAAGCAAAAAATAAAGGAGCATTAACGTGGAAATGATAGAAAATTTAAAAACAGAAAAAATAAAAATAAATGGTATCCCATCAATGTTATGGGGTGAAAAGGGTAACAAGGTTTTCATAGCGGTACATGGAAATATGTCTAATAAAGAAGATGAAGTTATAAAGATTTTAGCTCAAAAAGTAATAAGCAAAGGTTATCAATTATTGAGTTTTGATTTGCCAGAGCACGGGGAAAGAAAAGGGGATAAAACGTATTTGTGCAAAGTTCAAAATTGTGTAAGAGATTTGAGCGATATTATGGCATATGCAAAAGAAAAATATGATGAAATAAATTTATGGGCATGTAGTATGGGTGCTTATTTTAGTTTGCTTGCATATAAAAACGAAGATATTAAACAATGTGTATTTTTATCTCCAGTTGTTAATATGAAAACAATTATCGACAATATGATGTTATGGAGTAATGTAACGAAAAATGAGCTAAAAGAAAAGCAAGAAATAAAAACGGATTTTGGACAAACATTGTATTGGGATTATTACGAATATGTTAAGAATAATCCAATTATTAGCTGGGAAAAAAAGACTCATATTTTATATGGGGATAAAGATAATATGCAAAGTGAAGATTTAATAAAAGATTTTTCAAATAAATTTAGTTGTGATTTATCTGTATTAGAAAATGGAGAGCATTATTTTCATACAGAGGAGCAGTTGAAGTTTTATAAAGAGTGGTTAGATAGAGTTATTGTGTAAGTGAAATTAAAAAATAAGCTAGTGTTACAAATATTTGCGAATTTGTGGTTTGTTATATAAATAATAATTTGAAAGTAGGGGTTTATTTGAATAATAAACAAATTAGTGAGACTAATAAAATTACAATAGGTTTATTCATTGATACTTTTTTTCCAATGATAGATGGTGTTACTATGGTGGTCGATAATTATGCCAAAAGATTAACTAAATATGCAAATGTAATTGTTTTTGCTCCAGAATATCCCAAAGCTCAGTATGACGACTTAAAATTTTTGTATAAAGTTGTTAGATGTAAATCGGTGAAAATGCCAATAATTGATTACTCGTTGCCAATGCCGAAAATTGACAAAGAATTTATGCATGAATTAAATAATACAAAGTTAGATATCGTTCATATACATTCTCCGTTTACAATAGGAAAGATAGGTGTGGAGTATGCTAAGAAAAATAATGTACCTGCTATTGCTACTATGCATAGTCAATATAAAAAAGACTTTTTAAGAGCAGTAAAATTCGAGCCTTTGGCAAATCTTTTAACCAAGGTAATTATAAGGCAATACAATAAATGTGATGAGTGTTGGGCAGTAAACAGCGAAATTGCTAAAATATATTACGAAGAATACAAATATAAAAAATTGCCGAAGGTAATGGGAAACGCTACAGATATGAAGCTTGTCGAAAATATGGAGCAAGCTAAAAAACTAATCAATGAGAAATATAATATTTCGCCTGACGAGGAAGTATTTTTATTTGTTGGTAGGATAAATAATTTAAAGAATGTGTTTTTGATTGCTAATAGTTTAAAGATATTAAAAGAAAAATATAATCCCAAATTTAAGATGCTATTTGTAGGAAGTGGACAAGATGAAGATGAACTTAAAAGTATTATCGATAAAAATAACATGAATCAAGATATAATAATGTGTGGATAAATATCAGATAGAGAGTTACTTGCCAATATTTATGCAAGGGCGGATTTATTTTTGTTTCCATCTTTGTATGATGCATCATCAATAGTTCAAATAGAAGCAGCATCACAAAAAACACCGACTTTGTTTGTTGAGGGTGCAGCAACAACTGCAACTATAACCGAGAACGTGAACGGATTTATTAGTCAAAATAACGAGGAGGATTTTGCAGAAAAAATAAATGAAATAATAAACAATAAGGCTTTGTATGATAGTGTTTGTGAGAATGTATATAAAGACATATATATAAACTGGGATAGTCAAGTAAGCAAAGTGTTTGATTCTTATATGGAGATTATAAGTGAACGATTATAATCCTTTGAAAATTTATTGATGAAATGTAGTCAAATTTAAAACTATAATATAAGTTAATATTTGTTGCAATTTGGTAGGAATTATTTTGACCATTGCAAGTATAACTAGAGACGAAAAGAAAAAATAGTAATTTATCATTGAGATTGACGAGAGTAAAAAAACAAAAACAGTAATCAGTATTTAAAACTAATTATAAATATTGACAGTGGAATTATTTTATCGTAAAAGACAAACAATAGTTCTTAAAATTAAACACGAGGTGATTAGTGATGAATAATATAGAAAATTTAAAAGATTTAATCATATATCAAAGTTAAAATAATCAAAATATAACTGTTGAAGTTTTGTATAATGAAGAAGACTTTTGGTTGACGCAAAAGTCAATGTCAAAATTATTCAATGTAGCAGAAAATAATATAACATACCATTTGCAAAAAATATTTAAAACAGGGGAATTAGAACAAGATTCAGTTACTCAAGAAATTAGAGTATCTGCTTCGGATGGAAAAAAGTATAATACAAATTTTTATAGCTTGGATGCAATTATAGCAGTTGATTATAGGGTAAACTCAAAAGAGGCAACAGATTTTAGAATATGGGCTACCAAAACATTGAAGGAATACATAAAAAAGGTTTTATTGTTAATAGTGAAATACTAAAAAATGGTCCAAACAAGAATTTTACCAGAATGTTAAAAATAAGTTACATTTTGCAATTACTGGTATGACAGCATCTGAAATAATATATAATAGAGCCGATAGTCAAAAAGAAAAATTAGAAGTATTCTTAAAAATTAATGAATATAACATTTTAAAAGATAATGGGAAAATAAAAAGAGAAATTGCGGATAAGTTAGCTTTAGATGAGTATAAAAAGTATAGAGCTATACAAGATAAAAATTATATTTCGGATTTTGATGAGTTAATAACGGAAACTAAAAAATTAAATAACGTCTAAATTACAATTTCCATAGACTATTAAAAAATTGGTAATAAAGAGAGGAGAATAAAAATGGAATTTAATGATGTAATAAGAAAAAGAACAGCAACAAGAAAGTTTAGTAACAGAAAATTATCTCAAGAAGATATTGAAAAAATATTAGAGGCTGGAAGGTTAGCACCAACGGCTAAAAACTTTCAACCACAATTAATATATGTAGTTATATCTGAAGAAAAAATAAAAAAGATTGACCAAGTAACACCTTGCAGATATAACGCACAATGTTGCTTATTAGTTTGTAGCGATAAGGAAAAAGCATTTCATAAAGATGAATATTCAACTTTTGAAATCGATGCTACTATTGTTGCTACACATATGATTTTAGAATCTGCTAATTTGAATATAGATAGTACTTGGATAGAGGCTTTTGATAAAAATAAAGTAAAAGAAGTCTTTAATTTAGGCGATGATATAGAACCTGTATGTATAATAAATTTAGGATATAAAACAGATGATTGCCCAGAAAACCCAATGCACAATCAAAGGAAAAATATAAATGAAACAGTTAAATATCTTTGATTATGATGCATTGATTTATTAGATAAATAGTAATTTATAGATGGTAAGTACTTTGTAAAAAAAATTGACATAATATATGATGTGCAGTATAATACTCGGGAGTGGAAAATTATCTTTGCTATAGAATAAATATGATATAGGAGGCTGCTTTATGGGTATAATTGAAAAATTTTATGCTATTAGAAGAGAGAAGAAGGTTCAAGATTATCGTAAAAAAGCTGAACAGAGGTGTTGTGATATATGTCGGCAAGTAAAAAAAGCATTTTTGGAAAAGAATGTAATAGAGGTTTGGCTATATGACGATTACAATGGACATCTAATTCTTGAGAAAAAGTACCACGATTATTCCGAAGTAGAAGAATTGGTATTGTTTTTTGGTTATAGACTTGAAGAAGCATTAAACGAGGAATTCGATAGTAACCTTTTTAAGGTGGAATGGCTTCCAAACTCTGAAATACTGAAGATTAGTAGAGCTACTTAAATTATAAGCAAAGCATCGGCTATAGCTGGTGCTTTTTTTGTTACGCAAATTACAATTTGAAAGGGAGATGTGATTTAATGAGAGAAAGAGTAATAAAAAATTTGAGAAAGTGGTTTGCTTTAATATGTGCAATACTTTTATATTATATAATTCACGAAGGCAGTCATATAATTGTAGCATTATGTTATGGGGTTTTTGAAAAAGTAAAAATATTAGGCTTAGGCGTTCAAGTTGTTGCAAATATAGAATCATTAACAGATTTTCAAAAAGCAATATTTTGTATATCTGGTAGTATAACTACATTAATAATTGCTTATTGTTTGGTGATGTTTATTAATAAAATTGTAGAATGTAAGAGCAAATTTTTGAAAGCAATTAGTTATTATACTACACTTGCTTTTCTATTGGTAGATCCATTATATTTAACAATAATATATAAATTTGTTGGTGGTGGAGATATGAATGGCATTTTATTAATTGGAATACCTGAAGTTGTAATACAACTGATTTTTGCTATTATTACTATGAGTAATATTTTATTAACAATAAAAAAGATATATCCAGCATACAAAAAAAGTTTTAGTGAATAACAAATTACAATTTCTAGAGCAGATAGTTATTGAAAATTATCTGCTTTTATTTATATCTTCCATTGATGTTTCTTTAAGTCAACACAAAGGTATTTCTTCTACTATTGAGTAAATTAAATAAGACAACTTGTCATCTAATACATTTTTCATACAGACACCTCAAAGGCATTATAGAATAAATTTTACGAAAATTCAAACAAAAACTATATATTGTTAATAGTAAAATTTTGAAAATATATGTTATAATATAAATGCAGAAGACAAGAAGAATATTTGCGTGATAATAAATATAATTAGAAATAAAAATATAGATTTACCAAGGAGAATAATAATATGCGTAGTATTTGTGGTGTTAATTGTAATGAATGTAGTATTAAAGATAAATGCGAAGGTTGCGTTGAGACGAATGGTCATCCTTGGAGAGGAGACTGCGTATTAGTAGAATTTTGTTACGACAAAAATGAAACTCATACCAAAGAAAAAATCTGTACTTATAAAAATGAATTGATTAGCGAAATTAATGATTTAAATCTTGATTTTATTGCTCAAATAGAAGAGTTATATCC
>CAKSGI010000046.1 GCA_934454005.1 uncultured Eubacteriales bacterium
CAACCATTTATCCCAAAATAATTATTAAATAATGGTAATCTAAATTTATATGATTTAAGGTCGGGATATTTATTATATATTAGAGTTATTAGATTATTAAAATTATTTTTATCAACCATAAACTCTATTATCTGCAACGTATCGTTATCCGACTTATAACAAATAGCATAGCCATCGTTGCTGCAAACAGTTGTCCCACCATAATTTTGATTCATTTCTGAAGCATATTTAATGTCATTTGAGTTCCAAATAATAGTTCCCAAATGATCTTTACATATATTAAATCTTAAACGGTTCAAATTGTCAAACGATAATATTTTTTCTGATTGTAAAATATTGTTTACATATTTTACAATCTCAGTTTGATTTAATTCCAAGAATTGTGATTTAAAAAAGTTTATATATCCCAATTTTTGATAATATTTATAAAGACTATCTGTTGCTGGCAATAAAGTAGAATATTTGTGTCCTCTACTTTCTGCTAACATATTTGAATAAATTATAAGCTTAGACATATATCCATTTTTTCTATATAAAGGATGAGTAGCAGCAGCATAAATATAGTTAGCTTTTTCTAAAGATTTGACTCCTACCAATTTTGTATCAAACATATTTAAGAATGCAACAATTTTATTGTTATCTTTACATACTACACAATTATTATTTTTAAACTTATGATTAAAAAAGAAATTTAAATTTTCATCGGTTTCTTTAAATGAAACTTGAAAAATTTCCATAATCTCTTTTCTGTCTTCATTCTTTGCTAATCTAAACTCCATATCTTTTACTCCAAATATGCAACGTATCTATCAAGAAGAAAAGTAGGACTATAAGAAAGCTTGGATTTTCGTAGACCCTCTATACCTATATCTTCTTCTCTATTTATATATTTATAGCTAGATAATTTTCTTTTAGCAAATTCTTGATTTATAGCCGGATATGATCCAGAATAATTTAGTAATGCTTTTTCAAAATGTATATCAAAGACATCATCGTTAATTTTCTCTCCAATGGTTAAGGCAACAATATTTTCGTCAACTTTTAAATATCCACCAATAAGTTTAAGCTCAAAATAATTGTCAAATGCTTTTTTTATTGCGAGCTCTTCAGACTCTAGATTTCTATCTTTATTTATTAGAAACCATTCTTCTAAAAAACAGAAACATTCTTTCAAATTCTTTTCAGTTATATCAGCATAGGTCCAGTTATAAGTTTTTTTAAATTTAGAAACATGATTTCTTTTACTATGGTATTTTTTACCTTGTAAATTAGATAAATCTTCACTATTGTATATATAATCCGACATATCCCTTTTAAGTTCAAATTTAAATTTATTAGGCATTATTGCTTCAATAATACCTCTCATTTGAGCTGTTAATCCAAACATTTTATAAGGAATATTTCGTTCTGAAGCATCTTCAATTAGTATATTAATAGCATTTTTATAATCACCGTTACCAACAGGAAATGCATAAGATGGCTCTTCTCCATCGTATATTCTATATAAAAATTTTTCATCTTTATAAATTTTGCATTTATATGCTTCTTGCCATAAATATAAGCTACCAAAGCAATAGTCTGCTCCTATATATCCTGAATTTTTAAATATAGGCTCTATCCATTTTCTATCATCTAATTTTGCGTATTTAAATTCTAGCATTTTAAAAATCCACTCCGTTAATAGTATTAACTATCTCTTTATGAATCTCGTCAATAGATTTTGAACTTGTTTCCGAATAACATTTGATTTTTTTCCACCCAGATTTTTCAGCTGAATATAAAGCAGCTTTTCTACATGATTTCAAAAAAGATATATTAGACTCATGAATATCTTTTTTATTTTCATTTCCATTATACCGTTTATTCATTAAATTTTGAGAAATTTCTATTGGCATATCTAAATATATAACTAAATCTGGTTCTGGAAGGAGTAATTTATTATATTCATAATCATAAAGCCATTCTAAGAATTCATTCCAATATTTATTGTTTAATTTAGCCATTTGGTAAATTGCGTTAGAGGTTGTATATCTATCTGCAACTATGATAAACTCATTTTCGTATTTATGTTTCCAAAATTTCAAGAAACTAGCATATCTATCAACAGAATAAAACGAAGATGCTGCATATGCATTTACATTATCAGGATTGCCTCCGAATTCAGAATTTAAATACATATTAACTAATGCCGATGACGGTTGATTATAATCTGGAAAACTAACAGTAATTACTTTGTCATTTTTAGATTTTAAATAATTATATAAAAGTGATGTTTGGGTTGCTTTGCCACTTCCATCTAGCCCTTCTATAACTATTAATTTACCTTTCATTTATATTCTCCCCTAAATTTTTAAAAAATTCACGGACATTTTCTGTTTTTCCACAACACATTTTACCTTCAGGACATTTTCCTCTAACACATGCCGGACCAGCATTTTTAAATAAATTTGGTGCTATTGGAAATACTAATTTGTACATTTCTAGTGCAACTTGTTGTATTTCCCATTGTGCTCTATTACAACACCTATGAGTAAAAAAATTTTTTAAGCTTCTTGCATTAAAAGTGCAGATTATCTTAGTTTCACATGCATTTGGCAAGACAAATCTAGCGTCTTCGATTGCTTTTTTTTCGGCCATATTATTTGCTTTTTTTTCATCTATGTTTTTTGCTAAAAATATTTTTTTATGTTTTTCCTTTAATATTTTTGTGATTTTATCATAATGGGCTTGATCTTCTTTCATAGCTTGTATAAATTCAGCTTTAGCTTCGGGAGTACTATCAATCTCTGGTGGTACGATATATTCAAACATATTTTCGTTTACGTATCTCTGGCTTCTTACACTATATGAAGCAATTCTGTGTCTAGTAATCTGCGAAAGAAAAGATCTCGAAACACCCTGTATACCAAAAGTAAATGATACATGTTCTATAGGGCTTTCGTGACCTATATCAGTTAACATCTGAACAAATCTAGATGTCGATTCTTTGGTAAGATTATCTCTTATTCCGTCGATATCAGAACTTGAATAACAGAGTTTAGCTGCAGATGCTATTGTTTTTTCAGGTTCTGGAGTATGTGCTAATAATTCAACTTTTAACAAATATATTTTCCCCCTAAAATAATCTCATATATGATATTATATCAGATATTATTATTTACTTCAAATTACCATAAACGCATAATAATGTTTGTTAAGGTTTCTAATATGTGCTATAATGAATTAGCTGGCTATTAGGAGTGTGATATATTTGAAAAAAGTTGAAATATTTACAGATGGTGCCTGTAAAGGAAATCCAGGCGTTGGCGGATACGGTGCTATTTTAAAATACAATGGTCATACTAGAGAAATTTCTGGTGGCGAAAAAAGCACAACAAATAACAGAATGGAAATTTCAGCAGTTATTGAATCACTAAAATTATTAAAAGAACCTTGCGAAGTAACAATTTACAGCGATTCACAGTATGTTTGTAATGCAATATCTAAGGGATGGGCAAAAAAATGGAAATCTAAAGGTTGGATGCGTAATAAAAATGATCCAGCTTTGAATCCAGATCTTTGGGAAAAACTATTGGAATTGATTGATAAACATGCTGTAAAAATGGTTTGGATAAAAGGGCATGCAGGGCATCCCGAAAATGAAAGATGCGATACTTTAGCTGTACAAGCAGCGGAAAGTTTGAAATAATTAAATAATTTACATTATTTTACATACAATATATTTATTGTTGTTCAATAAAAAATATAAAATCTATTGTAAAATATGCTATTTAGGTGTATATTAAAATTAGTTGTAAAAATAGATTTTATGATTAAAGGTGGTAAAACATGTCTCGATTTATTTATGTTGATAACGCTGCGACAACTGCAGTATCTAAAAATGTTATAGATGCAATGATTCCGTATTATAATGAAAAGTATGGAAATCCATCTAGCCTTTACTCTATAGGGAGAGAATCTAAAAAAGCTATTGAAGTGGCAAGAGAAACCGTTTCAGAATGTATAAATGCTCTTCCGTCAGAAATTTTCTTTACCTCTGGAGGAAGTGAATCTGATAATTGGGCTATAAAAGGGGTAGCTTATGAACAGGCTCTAAACGGAAAAAAACATATAATTACAACTACTTTTGAACATCATGCTGTTTTGCATACGGTTGAAGCATTAAAAAAAGATGGCTTTGAGATAACATATCTTGATGTTCATGAAAATGGTCTTATTAGGCCAGAAGAACTTGAAAAAGCTCTAAGAGATGATACTGCTCTTGTAACAATAATGTATGCTAATAATGAAATAGGGACTATACAGCCAATTGCTGAAATAGGCAAAATATGCAGAAATCATGGTGTTATATTCCATACAGATGCTGTACAGGCTATAGGAAATGTATTAATAGATGTTAAAGAACAAAATATTGATCTTTTATCTTTAACGGCTCATAAATTTCATGGTCCTAAAGGTGTTGGTGCACTGTATATAAAAAAAGGAATTAAGATTAAAAATCTTATTGAAGGTGGAGCTCAGGAGCGAGGAAGAAGAGCTGGAACAGAAAATGTACCCGGCATTGTTGGATTAAGTACTGCATTAAAATTTGCTTGCTCAGATATTGAAAAAAGAGCAAAACGTATATCAAAGCTTAGAGATAAATTAATAGATAATGCATTAAAGATAGAACATTCCAGATTAAATGGAGACTTAAATAACAGGTTACCTGGTAATGTCAATATGTGTTTTGAGGGTATAGAAGGTGAGTCGTTACTTTTAATGTTAGACATGCATGGTATCTGTGCTTCTTCTGGATCAGCCTGTACATCTGGTTCTCTGGATCCTAGTCATGTACTTTTAGCTATTGGACTTCCTCACGAAATAGCTCATGGATCTTTGAGAATTTCACTTAGTGATGATAACACAGAAGAAGAAGTTGATTATATTATAGAAATACTTCCAAAAATAATAGATAGATTAAGGCAAATGTCTCCCCTTTGGGAAAAAATAAAAAAAGAAGAATGTAAAAAATAAAAATTAGAAAGGTGGGTTTTATATTACAATTAAAGTATAATTGTAATATAATTTAATATGGCTTACAGCGAAAAAGTAATGGATCATTTTGCAAATCCGAGAAATGTTGGAGAAATATCTGATGCTGATGGAATTGGCGAAGTTGGAAATTCCAAATGTGGAGATATAATGAAAATGTATATAAAAGTTAAAAACGATATTATAACAGAAGTAAAATTTAAGACATTTGGATGTGGAGCGGCTATCGCTACCAGTTCAATGGCAACGGAACTCATTAAGGGAAAGTCTATTGAAGAGGCATTAAAATTAACAAACAAAGCTGTAATGGAGGCTTTAGATGGACTTCCTCCAGTAAAAATTCACTGTTCTGTATTAGCTGAACAAGCTATTAAGGCCGCAATTTCTGACTATTATCAAAAAAAAGGAATAGACCCTGTAGCTATAGTTGGAGATGTATGCAATAATTGCAATTCAGGTGTTTGTGAATGTGAACATAGGTAAACTTAGTTGTCACTTTATATATAAATAAAATGAAGGTTGTATTAATTTATTTTTAATACAACCCTTTTTATATAATTTAAAACACAATAAAATAAGAAATTATAAAAGCAATAATCGGCAATATACTTCCATATAAAAGTTCCTTAATAGAATGTCGTTTCATTTTTATTGATGAATAGTATACTATAAATATTAAAGGTATACCTAATAAAGCATATGATTTATAAAAGTATCCTAAATATACTATGGGTCCAACAACTCCACAAGCATGACCACTTGCTTTTATTTTTAATATTTTATTGAAAATAAAAATTAGTATACCAGATATCAAATATACTAGATACATAAGCATTAATTCAGAAGTTATGTTCATAAAAATTGCATATATTATACCCAATATATATCCAATAACGGCCATAATAATAGCAAGTTTTCTTTGTCCAGTTCTACCTTTACTTTTAATTTTAGGAATTATAAGTTGAAGTGGGTATGCAAGTAACGGAACTATAACAAAAAATATTACTGAAAATATAAAATTTGATATACCTTTAAATATATACCGATCGGTGCTATATAAAAGTAAGATTGTTATAAGAGCCATAATTGGCGCTAATGTAACAATTCGAATAGTTTTGTAAAAAGATTTATATCCTATCATAATATTTTCTCCTTCACCAACTTATTCAGTTTGAAGATTATTTATACACATGTTATAATATTATACAATAAGTATGATTAATACAATTACAGAAATATTATTAATGATAGTTATTTATACAATTTAATTAAAGGTGTAATAAATTTATGGCAGATAAACGTATCACTAAAACTAAAAGAAATATAAAAAATACAGTTATAAAATTATTATCTAACACACAATTTGAAAAAATAACAGTTTCTGAGCTTTGTCGTATTGGAGAAATAAGCCGCATTACATTTTATACATACTATAATGATATATATGATCTAATAGACGAAATGTTTTCCAATTATATAGAAGAAGCAATCGAAGATTATCACAAACTCCAATCTAAAAATAATCAATTAAACGAACCAATGATAGGATATAACAATATGTTAGAGTGTATTTTAAATTTATATTGCAATAACTTAGAATTTTTTTCTAGAGCAACTCCACAAAAAAATCCCTACTTATATTCAACATTTTTTAGACATACTTTTGTGAATGTTGATAATTATATTAAAAGTCATATTGCAAAAATAAAACCTAAATATCCTTCTAATCAAATAGCTGCATTATTATGTAGTGGTTTATGGGGAGTTATAAATGAATGTTATTCAAGTAAAAAATCACAAAGTATAATTAGAAAAAACATAAAGTCTATATACCAAGATATTCTTACATCATCTATATTTATAAGAAGTTAATAATATATTATTTGTATGTAAAAATATCTAGATTAATTAATTTGACCTCCAGAAGTTAGAATAAAAGGTCTAACAATTGGAGGTCAATTTTGTTATTATAAAAAGAAATCTACTAATACTCTTCTATTAATACATTCCACCCATTCCTGGATCAGGCATTGCTGGAACTGCAGAAGTTTCTTCTTTTTTATCAGCTACTAATGATTCTGTTGTTAGAACCATACTTGCAACAGAGGCTGCATTTTGTAAAGCGGAACGAGTTACTTTAGTTGGATCAACTATGCCAGAAGAAATCATATCTACATATTCTTCGGTTTTAGCATTATATCCAAATCCCACTTTATTTTCTTTTTTAACATTTTCTACTATAACAGAACCTTCAACTCCAGCATTTATTGAAATTTGTCTTAATGGTTCTTCTAAAGCTTTAAGAACTATAGAAACACCTGTTTTTTCATCTGATTGAGAATTGTTATATAAATTAGATACTGCCGGGATAGCATTAATAAGAGCAATTCCTCCGCCTGCAACAATACCCTCTTCAACTGCCGCTTTTGTTGCAGCAAGTGCATCTTCTATACGAAGTTTTTTCTCTTTCATTTCAATTTCTGTAGCTGCACCGACCTTAATTACTGCAACGCCACCTGCGAGTTTGGCCAAACGTTCTTGTAATTTTTCTTTATCAAAGTCAGATGTTGTAGTTTCTATTTGTGTTCTTATTTGAGATACTCTAGCTTTAATTTCATTTGAATCTCCAGCACCATCGACTATGATTGTGCTTTCCTTTTCTATTTTAACTTGTCTAGCTTTACCAAGTTGTTCTATAGTTGTCTCTTTTAGATCTAAGCCTAGTTCTTCAGAGATAACTTCTCCACCTGTTAAAATTGCTATATCGCGAAGCATTTCTTTTCTTCTATCACCAAAACCAGGAGCCTTAACAGCAACACAAGTAAATGTTCCTCTAAGCCTATTTACAATTAAAGTTGCAAGAGCTTCTCCTTCAATATCCTCTGCTATTATAACAAGTTTTTTACCAGATTGTACTATTTGTTCTAATAAAGGAAGAATTTCTTGGATATTAGTAATTTTTTTATCAGTAATAAGTATATATGCATCATCAATAACAGCTTCCATCTTATCTGTATCAGTAACCATGTAAGGAGAGATATACCCTCTATCAAACATCATTCCTTCAACAACTTCAGAATACGTTTCTGCTGTTTTGGATTCTTCAACTGTAATTACACCATCGGAACTTACTTTATCCATAGCCTCCGCAATTAGCTTACCTATAAATTCATCTGCAGCAGAAATTGTAGCAACTCTAGCAATATCATCTGAACAAGTTACTTTTTTGGAATTTTCAGTAATAGCTTTTACTGCTTCATCTACAGCTAGTTGTATACCTTTTTTTAACATCATTGGATTAGCGCCGGCTGTAACATTTTTCATACCTTCTCTTATGAGTGCCTGTGCCAAAAGAGTAGCCGTTGTTGTTCCATCTCCAGCAACATCATTAGTCTTTGTTGCAACCTCTTTAACAAGTTGTGCACCCATATTTTCAAAAGCATTTTCTAACTCTACTTCTTTTGCAATTGTAACGCCGTCATTTGTGATTAAAGGTGATCCAAATTTTTTATCGAGTACAACATTTCTACCTTTTGGTCCCAAGGTAATTTTTACAGTATCTGCTAACTGATTTATTCCATTTAAAAGTGCTTTTCTGGCTTCCTCGCCATATATTATTTCTTTTGCCATAGTTAAATTGACCTCCATTTTATTTAAGTTTTAAATAGTTAATTAAAAATAATAAGTTTTTATTCTACAATAGCTAAAATATCAGATTGACGAAGTATAGTATACTCTTCTCCTTCGAATTTTACCTCTGTCCCTGAATACTTGCTCGTAATAACTTTGTCTCCAACATTTACATACATATTAATTTCTTTGCCTTCTACCATTCCTCCAGGGCCAACAGCAATAATAGTTGCAATTTGTGGTTTTTCTTTAGCTGAACCTGCCAAAACTATTCCACTTTTCGTTGTTTCCTCTGCTTCTTCCATTTTAATGACAACTCTGTCTGCTAAGGGTTTAATAGTCATAAATATTTGCCTCCTTTGAGCAATTGTTTTTTAATTAGCACTCTTATGTCCTGAGTGCTAATTATTATTTTATACACTATTTGGAAAAAAATCAAGTATATTTTTTATAAATTTTAAATTTTATAATATTTTTTATTTATGATATAATTGTTGTTACTTATATATTTAAACTTTTTATATTTAATCTTTGTAAAAAAAGGATGTAAATCAATGAACCGAAAAACTAAATTAGTGATATTCAGAGCAAGTGATAAAAATATAAAGTTAGATGTAAATATTGAAGATGATACAGTTTGGCTGTCATTAGAACAAATGTCAGAACTTTTTGAGAGAAATAAATCTACAATTTCTCGACATATAAAAAATATTTTTCTAGAGGATGAATTATTACAAGATTCAGTTGTTGCAAATTTTGCAACAACTGCTAATGACGGAAAAATATATAACGTAGCTTACTATAACTTAGACGTTATAATATCTGTTGGATATAGAGTAAAATCAAAGCGTGGTGTTGAATTTCGTAAATGGGCTAACAACATACTCAAAGATTACATATTGAAAGGATATGCTGTAAATAATAATCGTATAAACCAACTTGGAGAGATTGTACGTATTATGAAACGAGCCAACAATCAGCTTGATAGCAAACAAGTATTAGATGTTATAGAAAAATACACTATAGCATTAAATCTTCTTGATGACTATGATCATCAAAGAATAAAAAAACCTGATGGAAATATTACAACTTATATTTTAAACTATGAAGAATGTAAAAGTATTATTTCAAATATGAAATTTGGTGAAAAAAATAAATTATTTGGGAATGAAAAAGATAATTCTTTTAAATCCAGTATTAGTGCTATATATCAAACATTTGATAATCAGGAAATTTACCCTTCACTTGAAGAGAAAGCTGCAAATTTGCTTTATCTAATAACTAAAAATCACTCTTTTTCAGATGGAAATAAACGAATAGCAGCAACAATGTTTCTTTATTTTCTTGATAAAAATAATGCTCTTTTTAAAAACAACAAAAAGATAATTGATGATTATACACTGGTATCAATAACAATAATGATTGCAGAATCAAAACCTTCAGAGAAAGAGACATTAATAAAATTAATAATGAATTTTTTACAAAATGATCAAATATAAAAAAATCGACAAATCATTCAGAATACTCTGAACAATTTGTCGACCGTACTAACTAGCAGATTTAACTTGCAGACGTAATTTATCGCTTATCATAGCAATAAATTCTGAATTAGTGGGTTTCCCTCTACCATTATGAATTGTATATCCAAAATATGAATTCAATACATCTACATCTCCTCTGTCCCATGCAACTTCAATTGCATGTCTAATTGCTCTTTCAACTCTAGATGATGTGGTAGAAAAATTTTTAGCAACAGCTGGATAAAGTTGTTTTGTCACTGCATTAATTATATCTGGATTTTCAACTGACATAATTATAGAGTTTCTTAAATAATGATACCCTTTTATATGAGCGGGTACACCTATTTGATGCAACATCTCTGTAACTTTGACTTCTAAATCTTTACCATTATTACTTTGTTTGTCACCCATAGAGTCATTTTTTGCTAATGTTCCTAACTTTCTAGCTGACGTGAATTGTAGAATTCTTTCTGCTAAGTCTTTTAAGCTAAAAGGTTTAATAGCAAAATATGATGCTCCTGCTTGCATGGATTCTCTTTCTAAAACCGGGCTTGCAAAATTTGATAAGACTATAAATATAGGGGGAGTTATAGCATTGTTTTGCGTTACTTTTTTGATCACGGCTATAGCGTCAGCTCTAGGCATAAATAAATCCATAATTACTACATCAGGTTTCTTTTCTTTAATCATTTCAATAACTCTAAGTCCGTCTTTTGAAATAAAATATGATTCAAAACCATATTCATCAAAAACCCTTGAATTATTCTGATCAAACTCGACACAGTCTTCTGCAATTAGTACTTTTAAATGATTTAACATAATTTATCCTCCAGTTAATGATTGATGATGTAATAATATTACCATATATTGGAATTTTTGGCAATAGTTTGTGTTAAAAAATTTGTTTAATGTATAGTTGCATAATAACTCGATCGATTTTGTAACTCTTTTTTATCAATTTTATATATTGATTTTTTGTTATTTGTTGATATCTCACTTAAAGGTATACCAATAATTGATTATATTACTTTGAACCATTACCGTAATATTTGTGATAAATTCTTTTTAAATTTGGCGCTATTTGTCTTTTTATCTTTATTTTATCATATTTTCAATAAATATACCGTATCCTTTTGTTGGATCATTAACAAACACATGTGTAACTGCCCCTACTAATTTATTATCCTGAATAATCGGGCTACCACTCATTCCCTGAACTATTCCTCCTGTTGCATTTAAAAGCCTCTCATCTTTTATAACTATAATCATATTTTTTGTTGGACTTTTCTCTCTATAATTTATATTTGTAATTTCTATATCGTAATATTCTGGCGTTTCCCCCAAAATAGTGGTTAAAATTTTTGCATCGCCAGTTCTAACTTGTTGTTTCATAGCAACTGCAAGTTTTTCATTATTAGTCGGTTTAGAATACAGTGTACCATAGATTCCAGTGTTAGTATTAGCTGTTAGTTTTCCAATAGGGTTATAGTCGCTAAAATACCCCTTTAATTCTCCTGGATTCCCCTTTTCCCCTTTTATTATTCCATCAATACATGCTTTAACTATATCCCCATGCATAAGCGGCATTAATTCACCTGTATCAACATCACATATACCGTGCCCTAAACCAGCAAATTCTCCCGTTTTATCATTATAAAAAGTTAGTGATCCTATGCCTGCTGCACTGTCTCTAATCCATAATCCTATTTTATAACTATTATCGGCACAACATTTAACAGGTGTTAAAACGGTTTCTATATTTACATTATTTCTTAACACAGACAATTTAATCTCCGAGTCGCCATTATTTTGAATTATATTTGTAAATTCCTCATTACTATTTATAGTTTCGTTATTTGCTTGAATAATAGTATCTCCCTCTTTAAGACCAGCCTGTGCTGCAGGATTAACAGTTCCTTGATCTGTTTCAACGTTAGAAATTCCTATTATAACAACACCTTTTGTGAAAATTTTAACACCAAAGGG
>CAKSGI010000047.1 GCA_934454005.1 uncultured Eubacteriales bacterium
AGGTGAAAGATATAGTGGTATAGTTGATTGTGTCCTTACATTTGAGGAACTATCAAGATGGCTAGAATCACAAAAAATTAAACTTGATCTTGGTAAAGATATTAAAGAAAAGAGTAAAACGAGACTTTTTCCGACAACTGGTGGAATATTAAAGACCATGAATTGCGAACAAAATGATTATAGTTACATAGCTATAGATGGGATCAGAAATTGCATAGCAGCATTAAAAGATATAGAATTAGGAAATTTATCTCGTTGTTTTATAGAAATGTCTTCATGTATAGGGAGCTGCATAGGTGGTCCAGTTATGGAAAAATTTCACAATTCTCCTATTAGAGATTATCAGCAAATTATTTCTTATGCAGGTAAATACGATTTTGACGTTGAATTATTAGATGATAGTTTAATAAAGAGGAAACATACATCGCTTGAAACTAAAAAGATATTGCCTGGAAAAATAGAGATTAAGGCTATATTAAAAAAAATGGGAAAAATAAAACCTGGAGATGAGTTAAATTGTGGTTCGTGTGGATATGATACTTGTAGAGAAAAAGCTATAGCTGTTTATCAACACAAAGCTAATTTATCTATGTGTTTACCTTTTTTAAAAGAGAAAGCTGAAAGTTTTTCAGATAATATTGTTAAAAATAGTCAAAATGGAATCATAGTTCTTAATGAAGATTTAGAAGTACAACAAATTAATAAATCTGCACTTGAAATTATAAACATTAAAAATGAATCTAATATTCTTGGAGACCAAGTAGTGAGGATACTTGATCCTAAAATATTTATGGACGTTAAAAATAGTGGTAAAAGTGTAGTTAATAAGAAAGTTTATTTAGCAGAGTATAAAAAATATATCGAAGAAACCGTAAATTATGATAAGGAATATCATGTAATTACTTGTATAATGAAAGATATAACCAAAGAAGAAACAGAAAAAGAGAAAAAAGAACTAATAAGTCAGAATACTATTAAAACAGCTGATAAGGTTGTAGATAAACAGATGAGAGTTGTTCAAGAAATTGCTTCTCTTTTAGGTGAAACAGCTGCAGAGACTAAAATTGCTCTCACAAAACTCAAGGAGTCGATAACTGATGAATAATCTCTGTGTTGATGTTGGGTATAGAAGTTTAAATAAATATTCAGAGCAACTTTGTGGGGATCATATTGAAATTGTTAATTTTGACGAAAATTCTAAAGTTATAGTATTAGCTGATGGCCTAGGAAGTGGAGTGAAGGCAAGTATCCTTTCAACGCTAACATCTAAAATAATTTCAACTATGATAGCAAATGGCATGAGTGTTGAGGACTGTGTTTCTGCAGTTGCAGATACTCTTCCTGTTTGTTCTGAAAGAAATGTTGCATATTCTACTTTTACAATTATTAAGATTATAAATAATGAAGAGGCTGAAATAATTCAGTACGATAATCCTTTTGTAATTTTATTTAGAGATGGAGAAAACGTTGAGTTTTTAAAAACAGAAATAAATATTGGTGGTAAAACTATTTATAAATCTAGAATAGAGTTAATGGAAAATGATTTATTTATCACTGTAAGTGATGGGGCAATATATGCAGGAGATGAACCTACTTTAAACTTTAAGTGGCAAAGAGAAGATATTATATCCTTTATGAAGACATTTTATGGAGTTGGTTTTACAGCTAAAACATTAACAACTATTCTTATCGATGAATGTAATAAACTCTATAAAAGAAAACCTAAGGATGATACTACTGTATGCACTATAAAAGTACGTAAACGTAATCCAGTTAATTTATTGATTGGCCCACCAGAAAATAAAGAGGACTGTTATAAAATGATGTCGATTTTTTTCTCTAAAAAAGGTAAACACATTATATGTGGTGGAACAACGTCATCTATTGCTGCTGAGTTTTTAAATAAACCATTATTACCTCAGCACGATTCTTCAGACTCTCAAATCCCTCCGACTTCCTATATTGAGGGAGTCGACTTAGTAACAGAGGGAGTAGTTACTATTAGCAGGGTTTTAGATTATGCAAAAGATTATTTAAACGATAATGAATCATATAAAAAATGGTGTTATGAGAAAGATGGAGCATCTCAAATAGCAAGAATGCTTTTTGAAGATGCAACCGATATTAATTTTTTTGTAGGAAAAGCGGTCAATAGTGCACATCAAGATCCTAGTTTATCAATTAATTTTAATGTTAAAATGCATATACTTAAAGAGTTAACTGATTGTTTAAAAAAAATCGGAAAGTATATAAAAGTTAGTTATTTTTAGAAAGGGGTAAAATTATGAGAAAGTTTGATACAAAAGTACAACATTTAAAGTATAAAGTATTGCGTGAAGTTGCAAGGCAAGCTTTTAATGATAAACTTTTAGAAAAAGTTACAGATATTCCTAAAATGCTTGTACCAGGAAAAGATGCTACAATGAGATGTTGTGTATATAAGGAACGAGCGATTTTATCTGAACGTGTAAAACTTGCAATGGGTGGGGATTCTAGTAATCCAAATGTTATAGAAGTTATAGATATTGCATGTGATGAATGTCCTATGGGAGGATATGAGGTTACAAATGCATGTAGAGGATGTATAGCACACAGGTGTGAAGACGTATGTAAGTTTGGAGCAATTTCTTTTGATAGAGATCAAAAGGCTTATATAGACAAATCTAAATGTGTTGGATGCGGAAAATGTTCAAAAGTTTGTCCATACACTGCAATAACTAATAATAAAAGGCCTTGTGAAAATTCATGCAAAATAAAGGCTATTTCTATGAACGAAACTAAGGTTGCATCTATAGATAATAATAAATGTATTTCTTGTGGTGCTTGTGTATATCAATGTCCGTTTGGCGCCATTATGGATAAATCATTTATATTAAATGTAATAGATTTAATAAAGAAAAGTAATAAAAATAAAAATTATAAAGTTTACGCAGTCGTTGCACCATCTATATCTAGTCAATTCAAATATGCAAAGTTAGGACAAGTAATTAGCGGCATTAAAAAATTAGGGTTTTTTAATATTGTTGAAGCGGCTTTGGGTGCCGATATGGTATCATATGAAGAATCTAAAGAACTTTATGAAAAGGGATTTTTAACTAGTTCGTGTTGTCCAGCATTTGTTGAGTATGTAAAAAAACAATTTCCGGATTTGTCTAAACATATCTCTCATAATCTTTCTCCAGCAGCAACAATATCTAAGTACATAAAAGAAACTTATCCAGACTCAAAGATAGTGTTTATAGGGCCGTGTACTGCTAAAAAAATGGAATTTCAAAAAGAAAAAATAAAACATTATATTGATAGCGTTATTACTTTTGAAGAACTTCAAGCATTATTTGATAGTAGAGACATAGATATAACTGAGTTGAATGAGGAACCACTAGATAATGCTACATACTTTGGTCGTATATTTGCACGTAGCGGAGGGTTAGCAGATGCTGTAAAACAAGCGTTAAAAGAGCATTCATTAGAAGATTTTGAATTTAACCCAATTTCATGCAATGGTATAGAGGAGTGTAGAACAGCATTATTTAAAAAGGCTAAGAATGTACTACCAAATAATTTTATCGAAGGAATGGCTTGTGTAGGTGGCTGTATTGGTGGAGCTGGTTGTTTAACTCATGGAGATAAAAATAAAAAGGAAATAGATAAATACGGAGAGGAAGCAATAGAAAAAACTATTTCTGAATCAATATATCCGAAGAATTTAAATAAAAAAATATAGGTTTATATGAAAGAGTGCTATATCAAAATTTCGAAAAGAAATTAAGATTATAGCACTCTTTTTTTATTGTTTATTCAAAATCTTTTTTATCACAATCACAGCCGCAACTTATATCACTTTCACCAACACAAGCAGTTACATTGTAAATAATTGGTATCTTAATACATAATTTTTGAGAAATAGTTATTTCATAGGCTTTTATAAAGTGATTTTCTTTACAGCATACAATTGGTTCTCCACAGCATTCAGTTTCTATTTCTCCAATTGTTGCGGATGGTTTAAGTTCTACTGATGCATTAATATCTACATATTGACGTGCAACTTCAGAACAATCGTTTGAGGTATTGCATTCACATGACTCCGGTTTATCCGAAGGTGGGCAATATGAACTATTTTCTAACTCCATTGTATATCCTCCTTATCATCTTTGCAGTTTGTGCAAATATCATTTATTGATGCACCTAGACAATCAACATAAATTTTGCCAACATCTGCTGTTGCGCCGAATTTGACAGGGATCTCAAAACAAAAAGTTTAGATAATTATAAAAGCACATGTTCCATTTTTTATCTATACATATTGGTATATCACCAGATTTAACAACCGTGTTGTCACAATGTGAGCAAAAGGTTTTACAGTAACTGGAAAACAAATGCTAACTCGTTGATATCCTACAGCAGGACATGTCTGATTGTCTAATTCGGAATTTGTAATTTAGAAAGTATTTCGGTTTACAAAGTCTGGCATACTAGTTTTTCCTTTATATATAATAAAGGATTCAATATTTATAATATGAAAAGGTCTTATTATGTGTTAAAATAAGCAAAATATATAAAAATATTGAACTTTTAGCAAAAAACATATATAATATAGTTGATAAATTAAATATTGAAGGATGAAATTACATTATATTTTGCTATGAATAAAAATTTATTATAAGTTTAAAATAGAAAATATAAGTAATTTTAAACGTAGGCTTTGTATAGCAAAATCGTAAAAAATAATTATTAAGGAGATTGATGTTATGGAAAAGAAAATCAGGGTAGCACAATATGGATGTGGAAAAATGTCTAAATATACTATGCGTTATGTATACGAAAAAGGGGCAGAAATTGTTGCTGCTTTTGACATTAATCCAGAAGTTATAGGAAAAGACATCGGAAATATTATAGGTTCGGAAAAAAAGGGAATTATAGTTGAAAATGTAGATAATGCAGGTGAAATATTAGCTAAAACTAAACCTGATGTATGCATTATTACAACTATGAGCCTTATTTCTGATGTTAAGGATGCTTTTAAAGTTTGCGCCGAGAATGGAGTAAATGCTATTAGTACTTGCGAAGAAGCTTTTTATCCGTGGAATTCATCTGAATCAATTACAAAAGAATTAGACGAAATAGCTAAAAGAAACAATTGTACGCTGTGTGGTTCTGGATATCAGGATGTATTTTGGGGAAATTTAATAGCAACTTTAGCAGGGGCTACACATAATATAACTAAAATAAAAGGAAAGTCGAGTTATAATGTGGAAGATTATGGTATTGCTTTAGCTAAAGTGCATGGTGCTGGGTTGGATTTAGAGACTTTTGAAAAAGAAATTGCCTCATCTGATAATATATCCGTCGAAGAACGCACGGAACTTATTAAAAAAGGTGAATTTTTGCCATCATATATGTGGACAGTTAATGGCTGGTTATGTGATAGGTTGGGTTTAACTGTAAAAAGTCAAATTCAAAAGTGTATACCTCATACTTATAGTAAGGAGCTTAAGTCTGAAACTTTAAATATGACAATACCTGCAGGATATGCAACTGGAATGTCTGCAGTAGTTATGACAGAAACAGAGGAGGGAATTACATTAGAAACTGAATGTATAGGAAAAGTTTATTCCCCAGAAGAGTTTGATCAAAATGATTGGATTATTTATGGAGAACCTGATACTCAAGTTACCATAAACAGGCCACAGACTGTCGAATTGACTTGTGCAACTGTTGTTAATAGGATACCAGATCTAATTGATGCTGAACCAGGATATATTACAACTGATAAAATGTGTACCAATAAGTATAGAGTTAAATCACTGGATAAATACATTTAAAATAAGAATTGTTTGTAAGCAATTAAATAGACTATAAATACTAGATATTTAAATATAATACATCGTATTTATAGTCTATTATCAGATTTAAATTATTTAATTATTTTGTTCTAAATCATTTACTACATTTTTTAAGATAGATATAAATTTATCTTCGTTTTTATTAAGCTTATATCCTTTTTTAAATACAATAATATCGCTATATTGATTACGGCTTATATTACACTTTTTTTGAGTAAGATCAAATTTATCAAGAATTTTTAAAGGAACCGATGATACAAACATATAAGATAATGGTATTTCAGATAAAATTTCAAATTGACTTGCCCTTTCGTATATAGTGATATTTTTTTGACTTTTTTGGTTTAAATCTAACTGTTTTAGTTCTGATAACGGTAAAGAGGGAATAATAGAATCTCCATGAGATATTTTTATATAATTGCTTAAATCATTGCTATTTACAATTTTTTTATTTGACAATGGATGTTTTTTGGACATTAAAATAAAATATTCAAAGTTCCATAATGGTTTATATTCAAGGGATTTTTCTTTAATAAAGTTCAGGAAATATTTTTTATAAATTGTCTGATAACGTACAATCCCTATATTATCCTCTCCACTAGATACATTTTTTATAGTACGGACTGAATTTGTTTCTCTATAATTAATATCTATATCGCTATTATTTGAACATAAAGATTTTATAAATTTATGCATTGCATATGATATATAACTTGCCCGTGGAGCAGATATATTGAATTCATTTTCACCTTTTTTCTTATATAAAGATTCCATTTCCTCTATTTGTGATAGAATATTTTTAGCATAAATTAAAAACACAGATCCTTTTGATGTTGGAATAACTCCTTTCGAAGTTCTATTAAAAATAGTAATACCAAGATTTTCTTCTAACTCTTTTATAGCCTTACTTAAGTGTGGTTGATTCATATATAGATTTTCTGCAGCCTTCGTAATGGATCCTGTTTTTTCCACTTCAATTGCGTATTTTAAATGTAAAGTATTCATTTTTTTACCTCTTATATATTTTACTTAGACTTATATAATAATTATATATCATAATAAATACAAAAATCAATGTTTTACAAGTATTGTACACTGTTATGCAAAAAAATTTTATATTACATTTTGATAGAATTTTATAGGAGGTTAGAAAATATGACCGAAAAAGTATTTAAAGTTAATGGAATGTCTTGTAATTCATGTGTATTACATGTTAAAAATAGTGTAGAAAATTTAAGAGGTATAAAAAATATAGATGTAAGTTTAAAAAATAAAAATATGACTGTAAAGGACTCAGGTTATAATATAGATTAAATTTTTAAAGGAAGAAGTATTATGATTGAAAAAAAGTTTAATATTATAGGCATGACTTGTTCATCTTGTTCGGCTCATGTTGAAAATAGTATTAAAAATTTAAATGGCGTTAAAAAAGTGAATGTAAATTTGTTGTCTAATAGTATGACAGTTTTATATGATGAAAATAAGCTAAATGAAAAAGAAATAATAGACTCTGTTATAAAGGCAGGTTACGAGGCATCTATCTATAGAAATGATTCAAAAATAGACTCGAGTGAAATCTTATCTGAATCTAAAAAAATTATAATTAGATTGGTTGTATCTATAATATTTTTAATTCCGCTTTTATACGTATCTATGGGTAACATGATGGGAATGCCACTTCCAGATTTTCTTCATGGTTCACATAATGCTTTAAATTTTGCTATAACTCAAATTATATTATGTTTTCCAATAGTTCTTGTAAATATAAAGTATTTTATCATAGGATTTAAAATGCTTTTTAAATTAACACCTAATATGGATAGTCTAATTGCTGTTGGATCGTCTGCTGCAATTATTTATGGGATCTATGCCACTTTTAATATAGGCGTGGGATTAAAGGTTAACAATATAGACTTAATAAATAGATATTCAATGGACTTATATTTTGAATCTGCAGGCACAATTTTAACGCTTATAACCGTTGGAAAATATTTAGAGACTAGATCTAAGGGAAAAACATCAGATGCAATTACAAAATTGATAAATTTATCACCTAAAAAGGCAATTGTAGAACGAGAGGGTAAAGAGGTAGAAATTTTTACATCAGATTTAAAAATAGGAGATATAGTTGTTGTAAGGCCTGGAAACCAAGTTCCAGTTGATGGAATAGTTACCGAGGGATTTTCATCAGTTGATGAATCATATATCACAGGAGAAAGTATTCCGGTTGATAAGTCGGTAGGCGATAAGGTAATAGGAGCAACTATTAATAAAACTGGTTACTTTAAATTCAAAGTGAATAGAGTAGGGGAAGATACAACTTTATCACAAATTATAAAATTAGTAGAAAATGCCTCTTCGTCGAAGGCTAAAATCTCAAAGCTAGCAGATAGAGTCAGTTATATATTTGTTCCCGTAGTTATTTTTATAGCTGTTGTATCTACAATTATATGGCTTATCTTAGGATATGGTATCGCATTTTCTATTTCTATAGGAATTGCAGTACTTGTGATATCCTGTCCGTGTGCTTTAGGACTTGCAACACCAACGGCTATAATGGTTGGAACGGGTAAAGCCGCTGAAAATGGAATACTTTTTAAATCGGCAGAAATTCTAGAAAATACTCATAATATTAACACAGTTGTTTTAGATAAAACTGGAACTATAACCGAGGGAAAACCAAGCGTTGAAGAAATAATAATAGATGATTCTATTTCTAAAAAGAAGTTTTTAGAAATTTTATTTGCTATTGAAAGTAATTCAGACCATCCGTTATCTGAAGCTATAGTTAATTATACAAAAAATATTATTACTGATAAACTTAAAGTTAACAACTTTTCTTATATCCCTGGTAATGGGATTGAAGCTACTATAGATGGCAATAAATATTTCTCTGGTAATTTAAAATTAATGATGAAAAACAATGTTAATATTGGTGAATACGATAAAAAATCTGAAAAATATTTAAATAATGGAAAAATTATAATTTATTTAGCAAGTAATAAGAGAATCCTTGGGTTAATTATTATATCTGATAAAATAAAACCTACAAGTAAAGGTGCAATTGAAAAATTAAATTCGGAAAATATTGAAGTTTATATGATCACAGGTGATAATGTGAAAACGGCATATGCTATAAAAAATGAACTTAAAATAGAAAATGTGTTAGCAGAGGTAATGCCTAATGATAAAGAGAAAGAAATCAAACGCCTTCAAAACAACAATAAAAAAGTTGCTATGGTAGGGGACGGGATAAATGATGCACCAGCACTTGTCAGGGCTGATGTGGGTATAGCTTTAGGCGCCGGAACAGATATAGCTATAGAGTCTGCAGATATAATATTAATAAAAAATGATCTAATGGATGTAATTAGATCAATTAAAATCAGTAAAAATACGATAAAAAATATAAAACAAAATTTATTTTGGGCATTTTTTTATAATATATTAGGGATACCTTTAGCTGCGGGAATATTATATTTACCTTTTGGAGTTACACTTAATCCTATGTTTGCAGCTGCAGCAATGAGTTTAAGCTCAGTTTGCGTTGTTCTTAATGCATTAAGACTTTCAAAAATAAAAATTTAATATTATAAAGAGAAAGCATATTTTTAAACTTAATGTCTGTTAAGATATATTAGTTTAAAAATATGCTTTATGACTAACTTTTATTTAAATTGTCACAATTTTCTTGTTTTTGTTCAACTCCTTTATTCTCATCTGTATTATTTTTTAGTATTTTTTCTGATTGTTCAATTTTATTTGAATTGTCTATGCTTTCTTTTTCTAAATTATTTTGTAATTGTGAGTTTTTTACTATATTATTTATAGCATTTTCATGTTCCTGTTTTGTTTTTTGAGGCCATAAGAATCTGTTTACCACCATTGCAACAACAACACCAAAGCTAGTTGATAAAACTCTATTAACTACATATATTAAAGGATCATTTACATCATATACAGGTTGAGCTATGCAGCATAGTAAAACTATACATGCAATAGATACAGAAGGTTGTTTATCGAACATATTACATATGTATATAACAATTAATAAACATAATGGTGCAAGGATTACATTCCACCATGGTTTATATGATGGAATTGCATTGGATAATTCTAGTAATGCATACCCAATAATGCCGCCTGAGATAGTTCCAAATAGTCTATTAAGTCCTGATTTAAATGTTTGATTGTAAGTAGGTTGCATACAAATTATGGCAGCAAATGCGGCTATAAAGGCTTCATCTCTTTTAGTTATATAGGTCATCATCATACATATTGAAACAGCTATAGCTGTTTTAATTGCACGTAACCCTATCTTATAGTTTTTATTTATGTTCATAAAAACGGCCCCCTAAAAAAGATTCTAACAAAAATATTATATCATAAATTAGAATAATTTAGACTTTCTATTTTACATTTATTCCATTATCCATAAATATTTTTTTTACGGCCTTAATTTCTTCTGTAGTTGGTTCAGAGACTTTTTGTGTTAATGGTATTAACCCCATGTTCTTCCATTTATATTCTCCCATTTTATGAAATGGAAGAATTTCAACTTTTTTTATACAGTTATATTTTTTTAATGTGTTTGATAATTCATAAATATCTTTGTAATTTAGTGTAATATTAGGAACTATAACATGACGTATCCAGACATCTTTTTTTATATTTTCGCAGTAATCTAAAATTTCAAACGAGTAATTTTTTTTTGTTTGCGTAATTGTTTCAAATTTATTATCGTCTAAAGCTTTTATATCGAGTAACAACATATCTGCTTTTTCTATAACATTTTTACATTTATTAATTCCAACTCCACCAGATGTATCTATAGCACAGTGTATTGAATTATTATGACAGTGGTTAATAAGTTCTAGGCAGAATTCTGGTTGCATTAAAGGTTCGCCTCCAGATATGGTGACACCACCACTAGATATAAAATTTTTATATTTTAATATATCTTTTAACACATCTTCTGCAGATAAAATAATACTGTCATCTTTATCCCAAGTATCTGGGTTATGACAATATATACATCTTAAAAGGCACCCCTGCATAAATACAACGTATCTTATACCTGGTCCATCTAAGGCGCCAAATGTTTCTACAGAATGTATTCTGCCCAAAACCTTTTGCATGAAATTAGTCACTTCCTAGTAATTAAAATCTTTCGTGAAAAGTTCTATTTATAACATCAAGCTGTTGTTCTCTAGTAAGTTTGATAAAATTAACAGCATAACCAGAAACGCGTATGGTTAATTGAGGATATTTTTCTGGATGTTCCATTGCATCTAAGAGGATATCTCTATTCAGTACATTTACATTAATATGATGTCCTCCTTCACTGAAATATCCATCTAATAAACTTGTAAGGTTATCTATTTTATTGTTTTTATCTCTTCCCAAAGCTTCTGGAACAATAGAAAAGGTATATGATATTCCGTCTTCGCTATAGTCGTAAGGTAGATGAGCTACAGACATCATTGAAGCAACGCATCCCTTTGTATCTCTGGCATGCATAGGATTTGCTCCTGGAGCAAATGGTTCACCTTTTTTTCTTCCGTCCGGAGTAGAACCTGTTTTTTTACCATACACAACATTAGAAGTAATGGTTAATATAGACAATGTAGGTTTTGCATTTCTATAAGTTTTACATCTGTCTATTTTGCTCATGAACATTTTTATAACATTTACAGCAATTTCATCTACTCTAGGATCGTTGTTTCCAAATTTAGGGAAATCACCTTCTATTTCATAATCTACAACTAAATCACTTTCATTTCTAATAGGTTTTACCTTTGCATATTTTATTGCAGATAGACTATCAGTAACTACAGATAAACCAGCTATTCCACAAGCCATTGTTCTAAAAATATCTTTATCATGTAATGCCATTTCTATTGCTTCATAAGAATATTTATCATGCATATAATGAATTGCATTTAATGCTTTTATATAAATTTTTGCAACATAATCCATCATTTGATCAAATTTTTCCATAACTTCATCATAATCTAGATATTCAGATGTTATTGGTGCATATTTTGGAGTAACTTGTTTTCCTGTTTTTTCGTCTTT
>CAKSGI010000048.1 GCA_934454005.1 uncultured Eubacteriales bacterium
ATTGAAGTACAGTATTGCGATCCAGACGACTGTTTGCGGGATTGCCTTGTAGGTACAAATAACTGTACAGCAGTGGCGCTTGGTATTTGGTAAATCACAAAAGGAAGATAAGAAAAATGAAAGAAATTGAGAAAAAAATTCAGAAAAACGCACTTGAGATAGAAGTGCAGTATTGTGATCCTGATGATTGTTTGCAGGACTGTATCGAAAGTGGATACAATAATTGTACAGCAGTAGTAATTGGCTGGTGGTAAAACTTGCGAATATAGAAAAAGGCACTAGGT
Source organism: uncultured Eubacteriales bacterium (assembly GCA_934454005.1). Next base: position 285 of record CAKSGI010000048.1, read on the forward strand.
AAGAATAAGATTTTCTGTTATCTAGTGCCTTTTAATGTGAGGGAGAGAAACTATGTATCCATTTTTGGTTGAAAATATGACAGATGAGGAAGCCTATATACAAAGTTTAAACATTGAGGTAAATTCCAAAGAAGTTTGCTATTTTATGTGTGGGGAAAAGTTTGGACGGATACTTTTTGAAATCTTTTGCGGATATAAAAAACCGAAAACAGGAGAGATATTTGTATGTAATAAAGACTGGCTTGATTTGGACGAAAATAGTCGTTCTCTTTTAAACAGGCGCTTGTTTGGAATAGCGGCAGAAGAGTTTCCGCTGATTAAATTTATGACGATTGAAGAAAACATTTCTATGCCAAGTCTGTTAGATGGAGATAAATCCAATATAGAGGAATTGGTTAAGGCTTTTGACATAGGGCACTTATTACAAAAATATCCTTCGGATCTTAATCATAGAGAAAAAATGAGATGTATCTGTGCGCGTGCCTTTTCCGGAGGCAGGAAGGTTGTTGTGATATTCGATTTATTCAAAAGAATGCAAGAGCAGAGCAAGGCAGAACTTGCAATACTTACTTATCATGCAGCAAAAAGTTTGGGAATATCTGCTCTTTACATAAGTGAAGATTTAGACGAAAATTATGGCGCTTATGATCTTATATACAAATACCGACCGGAGAAAAAGGAATTTTCTATTATTGATTATCGTGCATGAATGGAGCTGTAGAAATGGAACGTGATAGAGAATGTAGACTGCTGTTAAATGATTTGAACGATATTCTTTCTGAACAATGTTTGGAACAAAGAGTTAGGTGCAGGTATTTGAATGATTCGGTGCAAGAGTTGGCAGAGTGTATCAATCAACTGCTGGATATTTGTGAGAGGGCAGTAACAATGACACTGGATATAGAAAATGATTATCGTACTATGCGGGCGGAACTGCAGAGCAATATCCGAAATCCGCTAATCTGCATAAAAACAAGTTGCTTTCTAATCAATTCACTTGCAGAAAAAAATATCCAGTCTGAAAAGCTCCAAGAGTATCTTCAAATTATAGAAAAAGCAGCGGAGGATATAGAGAGTGCATTAAAATAACTGATAATTGAAGAAGTGCTGGGCGAGGAGTTTTCGTCCAGTATTTCTTTCTGGAATGAGAAAAGTTGAATTTACAAATCAAGAGGAGGCATACACATGAAGTATGTTTTTCCAGAATATAAAGAGAATGTAGTGTTGGGCAACGGGAAATTACAGTTAAATCCAATGTCCTATCAGGTTATCTACGAAGGAAAGGAGATAGACCTGACACCCAGGGAATTTGAAGTTTTGTATCTACTGGCTTTAAAACCAAACTGGGTAATGCCAAAGACAAATATTTATCATTCTGTATGGGGGATTCATTATCATGATGATCAGATACCATACAGAACAGTAGAATATGTGATATGGAAGATAAGAAAAAAGATGGGATATGATATTATCGAAACGTTGGTCAATGTGGGGTATAGACTGAAGAAGTTATAAGTTTATATATATCATGCATACAATTTTGACTTTCCTATAAATGTAATAAAGTAGATGATAATTATAGAATTATAAAAAGTTTAGGAGCTTTCAATCTGTAGTTCAGATTTAAGCTCCTATTTCCGTTTTGAAATTTTTATACAAGTAGGATATAGATAAAAGAATTTCAAAATTAAATATTAAAGTTAAAGAGACTTTTTGAAACCAAATTCCATTTTTATACGTATTGATAAAAAACAGGCAGATGGGATTTGGACAATGGATGAAATTATTTTAATGAGAAAACTAAAGAAGAAAGATGAGAGGGCATTAGGGAAAATCATTGATTTATATAGTGCTTATATTACATGTATTGTCTGGGAATTGCTGCACAAAAAGGGAACTAAGGAAGATATAGAGGAGGTGGTTGCTGATACCTTTATTTCCCTATGGCTAACAGCAGAGCGCATTAATTATAAACAGTATAGCAGTATTAAATCTTATTTGGCTATGATTGCAAGAAACAAGGCAAAAGATTGGTTACGTTCATATCGTGGGGAAATTTTGGAGCTTAATGATGATATTCTTTTGATCGATGGTGATGTAGAAAGATTGATTTTACAAAAGGAGCAGCAGTTGATTATTGGAAGAACATTGGAAAAGCTGAAAGAGAAAGATAAAGCAATTTTTATTATGTACTATTATCGGTATAAAAAAATAGAAGAGATTGCAGAAATATTAAAAATGAATCCTCAAACGGTAAAGACCCGTCTGCGGAGAGGAAGAGAAACTCTGAAAAGGATTCTTCTGGAGGAGGGATATGATGCCAGTGAAATTTAAAATAAGTGAAATGTTTGATAATTCCTGTGAACTATTTGAAAATGAAATGCAACATAAAAATATTGAAAGTGAGAAGCGAATAAAAGAAATCGTTTTTCTTGAGATAGGTCACACCAAAGCCAAAAGAAATCGCAGGAGATATATAGCTGTTTTGGCAGCGGCAATGGGAATTGGAGGAATCACTGTTGGGGCACATGAAGTTTTAAAATCTGCAGGTGAAATCAAAAATAATGAGGAAGTGGTTTTAGAAAATCAGAATGGACTTGCTTTATATGAAAAGGAAAACAGCGAAGCTATACAAATGGAAGTGGAAACGGACATCATTTTACCAGAAAATTTATATGAAGATGGAATTCCTATTGCAAAATATATTATGGAATTAAAAACAGAGCGTAATGGATCAGTGCCAGAGTGTTATTTGGATAACGGAACCATGATTGTTCTTACAGATTTTGATGGAGATACTTGGGATATGAAAACAGGGGATACTTTTATATTAGATTTCATACAGTCTGATAGTGATGAGAGAGGTAAAGCAAGAACATTGGAGATTGGATATATTTTTAATGGAGAGGTGATAGATGAGAAGGTTATATCAGAAACAGAAAATAAGATAATCCTGGATATTCCTAAATCAGGACAATATGGTGTATATTTAAAAAATGTATCTAGTGACAGAGTAACGATTTCGCAAGGAATATTGACTGTAGAAAGGGGAAAGTGAAAGATGAAAAAAACAAGAATATTTTTTGGAATGTTAGGGCTTATTTGCTTGGTTGCTATGCCAGTTTCAGCAGCCGATAATGTAAGAAATATAACAACTTATAGTATTTGTAGAGAAGATTTATATAAAGATCAGATAGAGGATAGAATGGGACTACAGCAAATTAGTATTGAAAGTGGGAAAACGGTATCCTTTTATGACTCCAATGGCTCTATGTTTTATGTGAGTGGAGGTACTACTGTTACTTTTCGGGTAAACTTGAATGTATCTTCCTCTGTAAAGATGGGGTATATCAATCAGAATGGAAGTAGAACTCAAAAGTATAGCGGTTCAGGAACTTCCCATAAAACATCATTTACAATACCGTCTAGTGGATATTATAGATTCTATGTAACCAATAGTGGATCTAAAACAGTGAAAGTAACGGGAGGTGAAATTAGTTTCTAATATTATGAGAAGGAAAATATTTAAAATAATAAAGTGGTTGGTTATTGTAATTCTGATTCTATGCTGCATGGGGATCACATGGAACTATTTTTGTAAAAAGAGAGAAATACCAAAGATACAAGCTGCTTATGGCAAGGCAGTTAAAGTCAATGGGAAAAAGATGACTGTGGAAATTGCTGGTTTGCAAGCAGAAGAAACTCCCGTTATTGTATTACTCCCAGGACTGGGATCTCCTTCTCCGGTATTAGAGTTTAGACCTTTAGCTGAGGAATTAGGAAAGACATGTAAAGTGATTACAGTGGAGCCTTTTGGTTATGGACTGTCTGATCCCGCAGATACAGAAAGAAGCATAGAGAATATTGTAGAGGAATTACATGCCTGTTTAGAGAAGATTGGAGTTCGCCGATATTATCTGATGGCTCATTCTATTAGCGGATTGTATTCCCTGTATTATGCTAATACTTATCCAGAGGAAGTTCGTGGTTTTATAGGGATAGATTCTTCTGTACCAAAGCAAAATGAAAATGAACCCTTTGATACAACAAAATTAAATCTCTTGATGGCCTATTTAAGTAAAACAAAAAATGCGTTGGGAATCAGCAGGATATTTTCAATTGGAAATCCGGAAAAAGCTATTTATGCTGATCAAAATTATTCTTATTCACAGGAGGACTTAGAAGTTTTTCGGATACTTTCCCTTGATAACTCTTATAATAAGACTGTAATGAATGAATTAAAGCAGGTAGAAAAGAATCTGGAGATAGTACAAGATATGAAATTTCCAGAAGAAGTTCCAGTGCTAAATTTTGTTTCAGAAGATAATTGTGAAATTTTTCCAGAATGGGAGAAACTGCATAGAAGTGTGTTGAGCGATAATCAGGAAAATAGATTGGTAATGTTAAAAGGGGGACATTATCTGCATTTTGAGCAGAAGGAAAGAATAAATTATTATGTAGTTAAATTTATAAACTAGACAGAAAATGCCGGTACAGGTGATAGTAAAACCTGTACCGGCATTTTTATTACAGAAAGGTTACTATTGAGTAGGTACGGACTATCTACTATTTATGTATGAGAAATAGAATAGTCTATTTAAGGTTTAGCACAGCTAATTTATAAAAGAAGCTGCATGATAGGAATTAAGGTTTCTGAATCAATTTCATCGTCAAGATTATTTTCAAACTTACTATTAGAGGTATTTTCCTCGTTGGTATTATTTGAGGATTCTTTAGTAGTGTTTTTTGAATTATTACACATAGGTTTTTCCTCCGTTAATTTTTTTTGTGTGCATTAATATAAAAAGACAGAGCTATACATATTGATAAAATAAAAATTGAAATACCAGTTAATATTAAAAGATGAAAGTAATTAAAATATAAAAAGTGAGAAGCCCTTTCACTAAAAATATTCACAAAAAACATAAGCGCAAAAGCAGGTATAAGCCTAAACCAAACAGCAAATTGTTGATTACGAATGTTTTCTATTTTATAGTATATGACATACTGAATACTACATAATGAAAGACATGTAATGGCAATAATAAATATTATTTTATAATAGCCCATTGAATCATCTATAGAATATTTTCGGCCAGCATAATAAAAAATAATGAAACTTAGTAATGTCGAAAGGAATATATTTATAAAAAGATAACAGTAGCGTGCTAACACCTTTTTCTTTGTAGAAACAGGAAGCATATTATAAAAACAGGATTTATAATATGAGGAAACGTTAAAAGGAACTGTTGAAAAAATAAAAGTCATCATAAAAAGTATTCCTATTGAAAAAGTTGGCATTGCTTTAAAAACTCCTAAATACACTGAGAAAAGTATTGCACATAATATTATAATAATTTGTGATGAAATAAGTCGATAGTCCAATTTGATTAATTTATTCACAATATGTATCCTCCTTTGAGTGATATAATAATATTTGTTCAAGTGTAGGTCTTTTAAAAGACAGGTTATTTGGAAGAAAATCTATATTATCAGAGCGAACTAGTCCTTCCAAATAATTGTCTTTTTGTATGAAACTAACACATTTTTTTTTGAAAAAATCTTGGTGTTGAATTGAACCGGTGATAAGAATGAAATTATCAAGTAGTTCATCATTTGTCCCCATTAATGTGCATTTCCCATCTAAAATCATATATATATAATCAGCTATGTTATCTAATTCTGATAAAATATGGGTGGAAAATAAGACACTGTGTTCGCCATCTTTTATATAGTCCTTTAATATTTGTAAAATTTCTGTTCTAACAACAGGATCTAAACCATTTGTGGCTTCATCTAAAATAAGAATTTCTGGTTTTCTGCTTAAAACGCAAGCAAACATCAGGCGGACTTTCATACCTTTAGAGAAGGTGCCTACGTTCTGGTTACATGGTAATTTCCACAAACTAATATACTCATCAAACGATAATGGGTCAAAAGTCGGATAGAAGTCTTTAAGTATTTTCTTTATTGTATGGATTTTAAAGAAATCTGGAAAATAAAAATCATCAGCAATATAACCGATTGAGTTTCTATAATCCTTTTCTGAATCAGAAAGTTTTTTTCCATTAATATATATAGTGCCAGAATCCGGTAAATATTGATCGGTGATTAGTTTTATGGTAGTTGTTTTTCCAGAACCATTAGGACCTATATATCCTATAATGTAACCTTTAGGCAATTCGAAGTTTATATTATCTAAATAGAAGTTATTAAATGTTTTTGATACATTATTTAGTTTTAAAATACACATATTATTCCTCCTTTTTTGTTTGTAATTCGTTATTGTATATTTTAGAAAAGTCCTCTATTAGTTCATTATATTCTATATCAATATATTGTGCATTGCGAATAGCCAATCTGAGATATTGGTAAATATTATTTTTGTAATAATACTGTATTTCTTTATTTTCCCTGCTACATGTTATGAACCCTTTTCCAGGTAAAGAAGTAATGAAGCCTTCTATTTGTAACTTATTATAAGCATTAGTTACTGTAATAACGCTAACGTCTAAATCTTTTGATAATTGGCGAATAGAAGGAAGAGGAGTATTGGAAGGGATTTTCTCTAAAACAATTTGCTCACGAATCTGTTCCACAATTTGCATGTAAATTGGAAGTTCGGAAGAATTGCTTATTAGTATGGTAAAGTCCATTTTGTGTTCACCTCCTTTGTGAAATATCTGTATATATATAATTATATACGGTCAATAAAAATGTGTCAAGATATAAATAAATATATGGAATGATGAAATATTGTATTATCTTTAAAATCGTATTGCATGTTTGATTAAAATTGGGAATGAAGTAAGATAAAACTTTGTCATTCAATCACAAAAATGGTATATCATGCATTTTGTCTTGTATTAAAATCCATTTTTTGTAAAATATGTTTAACAAACAAATAAATTGTTTAGACGAAAGGAGAGATATGATCATGAGTGCTTTAAAATTTGTAGGGAAGCACATGAAAAGGCATAAAGGGAAAATAATAATTAGCCTTGTGCTATCAATAGTCATATCATTGGTTTCTAGTTTGGGACCCTATATCATGAAATTGATTGTTGACGTTGGTATTCCAGAGGGGAGAATAGAGTATATTCTGATATTATCAAGTATGGCTGTTGCTGTATATTTTTTATACTCTATGGGAAATTTTTTACTATCATATATTTTTACATTACTGAGTGAAACAGTGAATCTTGATATTAAAAAAGAAATTTATAATAAATTGATGTATTATCCGCTTTCATTTTTTGGAAATAAGGAAAAGGGATATATATTAGCAAGAACTAATGAGATCAATTCGATAAAACCACTTTTTTCAAGTACTACATGTAAACTGGGTTTAAGTATTATAGAATTCGTGATTGCATCGGTCTTTTTATTTTCTATAAATACTAGCTTTACTGTATGCATTTATCTGTTTTTGCCGATTTATTTTCTTCTAATAAAAATGATGATGAATAAAACCAGATATATAGTCGGAAAGAATATGGAGGAAGTAGCCACTGCAAATGGAACAATACAGCAAGTTCTTTCAGGAATTGAACAGGTAAAAATTTCCAATAAAGAAAAAACAGAGTCGCAGAAAATAAATAATTTGAATGAGCGAATAAGTAAATTATCAACAAAACAGAGCGTATTGCTTAATCTTACATCGGAATCAATAATGTTAATTTGCAATATTATTTCTGTCCTTGTACTAGTTATATCAGCTATTCACATTTCAAAAAACAATATGACAATGGGAGATTATTTTGCTTTTTCAGGATATTTGCCAAAACTATTAGCACCTGTTCAAGCGTTGGCTTCATCACTAATCAGTATTCAGCCAGCTATAGCTTCTTTGAAAAGACTAGTACAGTATTTCTCAGAAAAGATAGAGGTAGAGAACGATCTTCCATATCTGAATATAAGTAATGGACAAATAGTCTTTGAAAATATGTCCTTTAAATACGAAGAAGACAGTAAAATGATAATAAATAAGTTCTCTGTAAAGATTCCTGGGAAAAGTAAAGTACTTATTAAAGGGAGAAATGGAAGCGGAAAAACTACGTTACTTAAATTAATCATGGGATTATATACAAATTATACAGGATACATATATATTGACAATAAAGATATAAAGAATTACAGAAAAGCCAGTATTCGTAATCAAATTAGTATAGTATCTCAAAATATTTTTTTGTTTTCGGGAACAGTTAAAGAAAATATTTTATATAGTGTGGATAACTTTACTGATTATGAGTTAGTTGAGGCATTAAAGGATAGTGGCTTGGCTGAAGCCTTTAGAAAAGGTCAATTAAATCTTGAAAGTAATGTAGGGGAAAATGGGATGTTACTATCAGGAGGACAAAGACAAATGATAGCAATTGCTAGGGCGATAATGAAGAAATCTAAAATATTGATATTTGATGAAGCTACATCAAATTTAGATTCAAAAAAGACTGATGATTTATATAAAATGATTCATGAAAAATTTAAAGAAAGTACATGTATTATAGTTTCGCATGATTATATAGATGGAATTCGATTTGATAAAATAATTAACTTAGATAAGGAGAATAAAAATGAAAAAACGAATGACACTGACATTTAAATCAAAAAAAGGAAACGAATATTTATATGATGATTCCACAGGCCTTATTTTACCGTGGAGTAAGGAAGATGAAAAAATTTTGAAACAATTGCTAGAAGGTAATAAGACAGAAGATATACTAAAAGATGGTGATGTACACGAAAGTAAAGTGCATTATTTATCCTACTTGTTGGATCAAACTGGAGCCTTTTTGGAAGAGTGTGATATTCGCGTGAAATATCCAGGAGAAGAGGAAATTGTTGACTTTATCGGTAGTAATTTAGCAAGACAATTGATTTTATCAGTAACAGATGATTGTAATTTAAGATGTAAATATTGCATTTATTCAGACGCATATCATTTGACAAAAGATAAAAGTTGTAAGTATATGACAGAGGAAACTGCTAAACGTGCTATTGATTACTTTTTTGAGCTGATTTCACCTCAATTAAGACGTAATCCAAGAAAGAAAATAGGAATCACTTTTTATGGTGGTGAACCTCTTATGAATATGAAAACAATTAAGTACGCTGTGAGATATATTAACCAATTTTATAAAGAAAATGTTTATTATATGCTTACAACAAATGGATTGTTACTGAATGATGCGAATATAAAATTCCTATCAGAAAACGAAATTGGTTTAGCTATAAGTATTGATGGTCCACAAAAAGAACATGATCGGTTAAGAGTTAAAATTGATGGAAGTGGAAGCTTTGAACAAATTGCAAGTAATATTAAAAAGCTGAGTGAAGCATATCCTTATTATTTTCGTACAAGGGTAAATGCGGTTTGCGTTTTTGATCCTAAAACAGATATTGAAAAAGTTGAAGAATTTTACGAAGAGTTGGAAAAAACATATAACATTCCTAGAGCCATATTTGTGAATAAAGTTTCCGATAATGAAACAAATTATTATGATCAATTTTCAGATACCGATAATCAAAAATATGATGATAGAATAAAAAATTTAATGCGTAAATTTCATGAAAAGAAAGTAGCAGATAAAGAAATAAGTTCGTATTTGTCAGCTATAGCAGGTGGGGGACCAATGTCTGTAATAGTTAGGCGGAGAATTGATGAAATTCAAGGACATTGTATTAAGAGCAGTGGAGCATGTATTCCGGGACAGAAAATATGTGTTAATTCATCAGGAATATTTGATATATGTGAAAGAGTTAATGGACATAATTCTATAGGAAATGTTGAACAAGGGATTGACGGAAAAGCAGTTTTAAAAATTATGAAAGAATATAATGAGGTTGCTTTAGAAGACTGTTCTAATTGTCCGATTAAAAAGCTTTGTGGATATTGCTATTTGAATTTTGAAACAGAAAATGGATTTAAAAAGAATAAAGCTGGATGTGCATTTCATCGTAATGTTGTAAAAACAAATTTATCACGATACGTTTCAATTTATGAAGAAAACCCAAATTGCAGATATTTTCTAGATACAGATACTGCAGAATTAGAAAATAATTAAATGTAATTCAAAGATATAGGAGGATAATATATGTTTTTCAGATTAAATGCATTTGCATTTTTGGTTGCAGGAGAAAAAGATTATAGTATTTATGATATGAAAAATAACTCTATCTATATGCTTAATCGCGAAGCAGGAATGCTTATTAAAAGGTTAGAAAATAATGTGGATCTGGATACCTTAAAAGAATATGAAAAGCACAAGAATGTGTGTATGGACTTTCTTGGGATGTTGGCTCAAAAAGGACTTGGAGATTTTTTTGAAAATGAAGTTCATATAGAAAAGTTTCGCTTTAATGCACCAATTCAGAAAAAAGGTATGCTTGAACCAGTTCCACAATATGTAAAATGTTATTTAGAGATTAGCAATGAGTGTAATTTGAAATGCTCTTTTTGTGGAAAATCAAAATATATAAATTGGCTGGGATGCCAGAGCTGTTTTAGAAATCAAAATCATCAAGAGGCTAGTATTAAATACGACAAATTAGTAAGTGAACTTGAAGAGATTGGTGTAAAAGAATTGATTTTAGGTGGAAGAGAGCCATTTTGCAAATCAGAAGTTATTTACAAACTTATAGAACAGTGCAAAAAAAACAGTAGAATAAATTTGATAATTACTACGCCTGGAAGTGTTGAAGCAAATGAAATATTAAAAGTTTCCAGTTTATATGAAAAAATAAAATTAAACATTGTTGTTTTTGCCACACGTAGATTTTCTGAGTTTTTGAGTGAAGAAATGCAGGAGTTTATACGAAAACAAGAAAAACTATTCAGTGTACTACACAAGAATAATATACCGTATTCCGTTACTTTACAGATATATGACAAAAATCGGAATTATGCAGAGGCTATTATTAGGGATATTAAAACAGAATTGGGTATAACTCCTATGATAGCTGATATTGTGGACATGGAAAAAAGAGAAAAATTGACACATATTGGAATGAATCAAAAGATGTTATCTCAGTATAGAAATCCGCGAGAATTTTATTTGAGAAAAAGTTATAATCCATGTTTATACGGTGTTTTTTCTATTGATTTATTTGGAAATGTGAATCCATGTCCGGGAATACATAAAGCATTAGGAAATATAACCGACAATACACTGCATGAAATTCTAAGTAAAGATGACCTTTATTCTTATTGGACTTATTCAAAAGATAAAGTTGTGTATTGCAAGAATTGTTCTATGAGATATTTTTGTTCTGACTGTAGTGTGTTTGAATTAGCGTCTTACGAAAGTTCAAATGTACATAATATGTTTTGTCCGGCAAATATTGAAGAAAAAGCTAGTGATATCTCAAATGTGGAATTCGTTGGTTGGAACAAAGAGTATTTGAGCCTCGACTATTAAACGATTATAATGCTATTTTATAGCTTTATAATAAATAAACGAAAGGAGGAAATGTGATATGGGAGAAGTAATGCCAGTAGATAACTGTTCAGGTACATTGTGTTCAGGATCATGCGCAGCAGGATGTGCAGCAGGATGTCTGGTTGGTGGAGGTAGTACAATTGCCTTCGGAACGCTGGGTGGAACAGCAGG
>CAKSGI010000049.1 GCA_934454005.1 uncultured Eubacteriales bacterium
AAAGGAGGATACGAAAATGCAGGAAATTGAAAAGAGAATTCAAGAAGAAACATTTGACATTGAAGTACAGTATTGCGATCCAGACGACTGTTTGCGGGATTGCCTTGTAGGTACAAATAACTGTACAGCAGTGGCGCTTGGTATTTGGTAAATCACAAAAGGAAGATAAGAAAAATGAAAGAAATTGAGAAAAAAATTCAGAAAAACGCACTTGAGATAGAAGTGCAGTATTGTGATCCTGATGATTGTTTGCAGGACTGTATCGAAAGTGGATACAATAATTGTACAGCAGTAGTAATTGGCTGGTGGTAAAACTTGCGAATATAGAAAAAGGCACTAGGTAAGAATAAGATTTTCTGTTATCTAGTGCCTTTTAATGTGAGGGAGAGAAACTATGTATCCATTTTTGGTTGAAAATATGACAGATGAGGAAGCCTATATACAAAGTTTAAACATTGAGGTAAATTCCAAAGAAGTTTGCTATTTTATGTGTGGGGAAAAGTTTGGACGGATACTTTTTGAAATCTTTTGCGGATATAAAAAACCGAAAACAGGAGAGATATTTGTATGTAATAAAGACTGGCTTGATTTGGACGAAAATAGTCGTTCTCTTTTAAACAGGCGCTTGTTTGGAATAGCGGCAGAAGAGTTTCCGCTGATTAAATTTATGACGATTGAAGAAAACATTTCTATGCCAAGTCTGTTAGATGGAGATAAATCCAATATAGAGGAATTGGTTAAGGCTTTTGACATAGGGCACTTATTACAAAAATATCCTTCGGATCTTAATCATAGAGAAAAAATGAGATGTATCTGTGCGCGTGCCTTTTCCGGAGGCAGGAAGGTTGTTGTGATATTCGATTTATTCAAAAGAATGCAAGAGCAGAGCAAGGCAGAACTTGCAATACTTACTTATCATGCAGCAAAAAGTTTGGGAATATCTGCTCTTTACATAAGTGAAGATTTAGACGAAAATTATGGCGCTTATGATCTTATATACAAATACCGACCGGAGAAAAAGGAATTTTCTATTATTGATTATCGTGCATGAATGGAGCTGTAGAAATGGAACGTGATAGAGAATGTAGACTGCTGTTAAATGATTTGAACGATATTCTTTCTGAACAATGTTTGGAACAAAGAGTTAGGTGCAGGTATTTGAATGATTCGGTGCAAGAGTTGGCAGAGTGTATCAATCAACTGCTGGATATTTGTGAGAGGGCAGTAACAATGACACTGGATATAGAAAATGATTATCGTACTATGCGGGCGGAACTGCAGAGCAATATCCGAAATCCGCTAATCTGCATAAAAACAAGTTGCTTTCTAATCAATTCACTTGCAGAAAAAAATATCCAGTCTGAAAAGCTCCAAGAGTATCTTCAAATTATAGAAAAAGCAGCGGAGGATATAGAGAGTGCATTAAAATAACTGATAATTGAAGAAGTGCTGGGCGAGGAGTTTTCGTCCAGTATTTCTTTCTGGAATGAGAAAAGTTGAATTTACAAATCAAGAGGAGGCATACACATGAAGTATGTTTTTCCAGAATATAAAGAGAATGTAGTGTTGGGCAACGGGAAATTACAGTTAAATCCAATGTCCTATCAGGTTATCTACGAAGGAAAGGAGATAGACCTGACACCCAGGGAATTTGAAGTTTTGTATCTACTGGCTTTAAAACCAAACTGGGTAATGCCAAAGACAAATATTTATCATTCTGTATGGGGGATTCATTATCATGATGATCAGATACCATACAGAACAGTAGAATATGTGATATGGAAGATAAGAAAAAAGATGGGATATGATATTATCGAAACGTTGGTCAATGTGGGGTATAGACTGAAGAAGTTATAAGTTTATATATATCATGCATACAATTTTGACTTTCCTATAAATGTAATAAAGTAGATGATAATTATAGAATTATAAAAAGTTTAGGAGCTTTCAATCTGTAGTTCAGATTTAAGCTCCTATTTCCGTTTTGAAATTTTTATACAAGTAGGATATAGATAAAAGAATTTCAAAATTAAATATTAAAGTTAAAGAGACTTTTTGAAACCAAATTCCATTTTTATACGTATTGATAAAAAACAGGCAGATGGGATTTGGACAATGGATGAAATTATTTTAATGAGAAAACTAAAGAAGAAAGATGAGAGGGCATTAGGGAAAATCATTGATTTATATAGTGCTTATATTACATGTATTGTCTGGGAATTGCTGCACAAAAAGGGAACTAAGGAAGATATAGAGGAGGTGGTTGCTGATACCTTTATTTCCCTATGGCTAACAGCAGAGCGCATTAATTATAAACAGTATAGCAGTATTAAATCTTATTTGGCTATGATTGCAAGAAACAAGGCAAAAGATTGGTTACGTTCATATCGTGGGGAAATTTTGGAGCTTAATGATGATATTCTTTTGATCGATGGTGATGTAGAAAGATTGATTTTACAAAAGGAGCAGCAGTTGATTATTGGAAGAACATTGGAAAAGCTGAAAGAGAAAGATAAAGCAATTTTTATTATGTACTATTATCGGTATAAAAAAATAGAAGAGATTGCAGAAATATTAAAAATGAATCCTCAAACGGTAAAGACCCGTCTGCGGAGAGGAAGAGAAACTCTGAAAAGGATTCTTCTGGAGGAGGGATATGATGCCAGTGAAATTTAAAATAAGTGAAATGTTTGATAATTCCTGTGAACTATTTGAAAATGAAATGCAACATAAAAATATTGAAAGTGAGAAGCGAATAAAAGAAATCGTTTTTCTTGAGATAGGTCACACCAAAGCCAAAAGAAATCGCAGGAGATATATAGCTGTTTTGGCAGCGGCAATGGGAATTGGAGGAATCACTGTTGGGGCACATGAAGTTTTAAAATCTGCAGGTGAAATCAAAAATAATGAGGAAGTGGTTTTAGAAAATCAGAATGGACTTGCTTTATATGAAAAGGAAAACAGCGAAGCTATACAAATGGAAGTGGAAACGGACATCATTTTACCAGAAAATTTATATGAAGATGGAATTCCTATTGCAAAATATATTATGGAATTAAAAACAGAGCGTAATGGATCAGTGCCAGAGTGTTATTTGGATAACGGAACCATGATTGTTCTTACAGATTTTGATGGAGATACTTGGGATATGAAAACAGGGGATACTTTTATATTAGATTTCATACAGTCTGATAGTGATGAGAGAGGTAAAGCAAGAACATTGGAGATTGGATATATTTTTAATGGAGAGGTGATAGATGAGAAGGTTATATCAGAAACAGAAAATAAGATAATCCTGGATATTCCTAAATCAGGACAATATGGTGTATATTTAAAAAATGTATCTAGTGACAGAGTAACGATTTCGCAAGGAATATTGACTGTAGAAAGGGGAAAGTGAAAGATGAAAAAAACAAGAATATTTTTTGGAATGTTAGGGCTTATTTGCTTGGTTGCTATGCCAGTTTCAGCAGCCGATAATGTAAGAAATATAACAACTTATAGTATTTGTAGAGAAGATTTATATAAAGATCAGATAGAGGATAGAATGGGACTACAGCAAATTAGTATTGAAAGTGGGAAAACGGTATCCTTTTATGACTCCAATGGCTCTATGTTTTATGTGAGTGGAGGTACTACTGTTACTTTTCGGGTAAACTTGAATGTATCTTCCTCTGTAAAGATGGGGTATATCAATCAGAATGGAAGTAGAACTCAAAAGTATAGCGGTTCAGGAACTTCCCATAAAACATCATTTACAATACCGTCTAGTGGATATTATAGATTCTATGTAACCAATAGTGGATCTAAAACAGTGAAAGTAACGGGAGGTGAAATTAGTTTCTAATATTATGAGAAGGAAAATATTTAAAATAATAAAGTGGTTGGTTATTGTAATTCTGATTCTATGCTGCATGGGGATCACATGGAACTATTTTTGTAAAAAGAGAGAAATACCAAAGATACAAGCTGCTTATGGCAAGGCAGTTAAAGTCAATGGGAAAAAGATGACTGTGGAAATTGCTGGTTTGCAAGCAGAAGAAACTCCCGTTATTGTATTACTCCCAGGACTGGGATCTCCTTCTCCGGTATTAGAGTTTAGACCTTTAGCTGAGGAATTAGGAAAGACATGTAAAGTGATTACAGTGGAGCCTTTTGGTTATGGACTGTCTGATCCCGCAGATACAGAAAGAAGCATAGAGAATATTGTAGAGGAATTACATGCCTGTTTAGAGAAGATTGGAGTTCGCCGATATTATCTGATGGCTCATTCTATTAGCGGATTGTATTCCCTGTATTATGCTAATACTTATCCAGAGGAAGTTCGTGGTTTTATAGGGATAGATTCTTCTGTACCAAAGCAAAATGAAAATGAACCCTTTGATACAACAAAATTAAATCTCTTGATGGCCTATTTAAGTAAAACAAAAAATGCGTTGGGAATCAGCAGGATATTTTCAATTGGAAATCCGGAAAAAGCTATTTATGCTGATCAAAATTATTCTTATTCACAGGAGGACTTAGAAGTTTTTCGGATACTTTCCCTTGATAACTCTTATAATAAGACTGTAATGAATGAATTAAAGCAGGTAGAAAAGAATCTGGAGATAGTACAAGATATGAAATTTCCAGAAGAAGTTCCAGTGCTAAATTTTGTTTCAGAAGATAATTGTGAAATTTTTCCAGAATGGGAGAAACTGCATAGAAGTGTGTTGAGCGATAATCAGGAAAATAGATTGGTAATGTTAAAAGGGGGACATTATCTGCATTTTGAGCAGAAGGAAAGAATAAATTATTATGTAGTTAAATTTATAAACTAGACAGAAAATGCCGGTACAGGTGATAGTAAAACCTGTACCGGCATTTTTATTACAGAAAGGTTACTATTGAGTAGGTACGGACTATCTACTATTTATGTATGAGAAATAGAATAGTCTATTTAAGGTTTAGCACAGCTAATTTATAAAAGAAGCTGCATGATAGGAATTAAGGTTTCTGAATCAATTTCATCGTCAAGATTATTTTCAAACTTACTATTAGAGGTATTTTCCTCGTTGGTATTATTTGAGGATTCTTTAGTAGTGTTTTTTGAATTATTACACATAGGTTTTTCCTCCGTTAATTTTTTTTGTGTGCATTAATATAAAAAGACAGAGCTATACATATTGATAAAATAAAAATTGAAATACCAGTTAATATTAAAAGATGAAAGTAATTAAAATATAAAAAGTGAGAAGCCCTTTCACTAAAAATATTCACAAAAAACATAAGCGCAAAAGCAGGTATAAGCCTAAACCAAACAGCAAATTGTTGATTACGAATGTTTTCTATTTTATAGTATATGACATACTGAATACTACATAATGAAAGACATGTAATGGCAATAATAAATATTATTTTATAATAGCCCATTGAATCATCTATAGAATATTTTCGGCCAGCATAATAAAAAATAATGAAACTTAGTAATGTCGAAAGGAATATATTTATAAAAAGATAACAGTAGCGTGCTAACACCTTTTTCTTTGTAGAAACAGGAAGCATATTATAAAAACAGGATTTATAATATGAGGAAACGTTAAAAGGAACTGTTGAAAAAATAAAAGTCATCATAAAAAGTATTCCTATTGAAAAAGTTGGCATTGCTTTAAAAACTCCTAAATACACTGAGAAAAGTATTGCACATAATATTATAATAATTTGTGATGAAATAAGTCGATAGTCCAATTTGATTAATTTATTCACAATATGTATCCTCCTTTGAGTGATATAATAATATTTGTTCAAGTGTAGGTCTTTTAAAAGACAGGTTATTTGGAAGAAAATCTATATTATCAGAGCGAACTAGTCCTTCCAAATAATTGTCTTTTTGTATGAAACTAACACATTTTTTTTTGAAAAAATCTTGGTGTTGAATTGAACCGGTGATAAGAATGAAATTATCAAGTAGTTCATCATTTGTCCCCATTAATGTGCATTTCCCATCTAAAATCATATATATATAATCAGCTATGTTATCTAATTCTGATAAAATATGGGTGGAAAATAAGACACTGTGTTCGCCATCTTTTATATAGTCCTTTAATATTTGTAAAATTTCTGTTCTAACAACAGGATCTAAACCATTTGTGGCTTCATCTAAAATAAGAATTTCTGGTTTTCTGCTTAAAACGCAAGCAAACATCAGGCGGACTTTCATACCTTTAGAGAAGGTGCCTACGTTCTGGTTACATGGTAATTTCCACAAACTAATATACTCATCAAACGATAATGGGTCAAAAGTCGGATAGAAGTCTTTAAGTATTTTCTTTATTGTATGGATTTTAAAGAAATCTGGAAAATAAAAATCATCAGCAATATAACCGATTGAGTTTCTATAATCCTTTTCTGAATCAGAAAGTTTTTTTCCATTAATATATATAGTGCCAGAATCCGGTAAATATTGATCGGTGATTAGTTTTATGGTAGTTGTTTTTCCAGAACCATTAGGACCTATATATCCTATAATGTAACCTTTAGGCAATTCGAAGTTTATATTATCTAAATAGAAGTTATTAAATGTTTTTGATACATTATTTAGTTTTAAAATACACATATTATTCCTCCTTTTTTGTTTGTAATTCGTTATTGTATATTTTAGAAAAGTCCTCTATTAGTTCATTATATTCTATATCAATATATTGTGCATTGCGAATAGCCAATCTGAGATATTGGTAAATATTATTTTTGTAATAATACTGTATTTCTTTATTTTCCCTGCTACATGTTATGAACCCTTTTCCAGGTAAAGAAGTAATGAAGCCTTCTATTTGTAACTTATTATAAGCATTAGTTACTGTAATAACGCTAACGTCTAAATCTTTTGATAATTGGCGAATAGAAGGAAGAGGAGTATTGGAAGGGATTTTCTCTAAAACAATTTGCTCACGAATCTGTTCCACAATTTGCATGTAAATTGGAAGTTCGGAAGAATTGCTTATTAGTATGGTAAAGTCCATTTTGTGTTCACCTCCTTTGTGAAATATCTGTATATATATAATTATATACGGTCAATAAAAATGTGTCAAGATATAAATAAATATATGGAATGATGAAATATTGTATTATCTTTAAAATCGTATTGCATGTTTGATTAAAATTGGGAATGAAGTAAGATAAAACTTTGTCATTCAATCACAAAAATGGTATATCATGCATTTTGTCTTGTATTAAAATCCATTTTTTGTAAAATATGTTTAACAAACAAATAAATTGTTTAGACGAAAGGAGAGATATGATCATGAGTGCTTTAAAATTTGTAGGGAAGCACATGAAAAGGCATAAAGGGAAAATAATAATTAGCCTTGTGCTATCAATAGTCATATCATTGGTTTCTAGTTTGGGACCCTATATCATGAAATTGATTGTTGACGTTGGTATTCCAGAGGGGAGAATAGAGTATATTCTGATATTATCAAGTATGGCTGTTGCTGTATATTTTTTATACTCTATGGGAAATTTTTTACTATCATATATTTTTACATTACTGAGTGAAACAGTGAATCTTGATATTAAAAAAGAAATTTATAATAAATTGATGTATTATCCGCTTTCATTTTTTGGAAATAAGGAAAAGGGATATATATTAGCAAGAACTAATGAGATCAATTCGATAAAACCACTTTTTTCAAGTACTACATGTAAACTGGGTTTAAGTATTATAGAATTCGTGATTGCATCGGTCTTTTTATTTTCTATAAATACTAGCTTTACTGTATGCATTTATCTGTTTTTGCCGATTTATTTTCTTCTAATAAAAATGATGATGAATAAAACCAGATATATAGTCGGAAAGAATATGGAGGAAGTAGCCACTGCAAATGGAACAATACAGCAAGTTCTTTCAGGAATTGAACAGGTAAAAATTTCCAATAAAGAAAAAACAGAGTCGCAGAAAATAAATAATTTGAATGAGCGAATAAGTAAATTATCAACAAAACAGAGCGTATTGCTTAATCTTACATCGGAATCAATAATGTTAATTTGCAATATTATTTCTGTCCTTGTACTAGTTATATCAGCTATTCACATTTCAAAAAACAATATGACAATGGGAGATTATTTTGCTTTTTCAGGATATTTGCCAAAACTATTAGCACCTGTTCAAGCGTTGGCTTCATCACTAATCAGTATTCAGCCAGCTATAGCTTCTTTGAAAAGACTAGTACAGTATTTCTCAGAAAAGATAGAGGTAGAGAACGATCTTCCATATCTGAATATAAGTAATGGACAAATAGTCTTTGAAAATATGTCCTTTAAATACGAAGAAGACAGTAAAATGATAATAAATAAGTTCTCTGTAAAGATTCCTGGGAAAAGTAAAGTACTTATTAAAGGGAGAAATGGAAGCGGAAAAACTACGTTACTTAAATTAATCATGGGATTATATACAAATTATACAGGATACATATATATTGACAATAAAGATATAAAGAATTACAGAAAAGCCAGTATTCGTAATCAAATTAGTATAGTATCTCAAAATATTTTTTTGTTTTCGGGAACAGTTAAAGAAAATATTTTATATAGTGTGGATAACTTTACTGATTATGAGTTAGTTGAGGCATTAAAGGATAGTGGCTTGGCTGAAGCCTTTAGAAAAGGTCAATTAAATCTTGAAAGTAATGTAGGGGAAAATGGGATGTTACTATCAGGAGGACAAAGACAAATGATAGCAATTGCTAGGGCGATAATGAAGAAATCTAAAATATTGATATTTGATGAAGCTACATCAAATTTAGATTCAAAAAAGACTGATGATTTATATAAAATGATTCATGAAAAATTTAAAGAAAGTACATGTATTATAGTTTCGCATGATTATATAGATGGAATTCGATTTGATAAAATAATTAACTTAGATAAGGAGAATAAAAATGAAAAAACGAATGACACTGACATTTAAATCAAAAAAAGGAAACGAATATTTATATGATGATTCCACAGGCCTTATTTTACCGTGGAGTAAGGAAGATGAAAAAATTTTGAAACAATTGCTAGAAGGTAATAAGACAGAAGATATACTAAAAGATGGTGATGTACACGAAAGTAAAGTGCATTATTTATCCTACTTGTTGGATCAAACTGGAGCCTTTTTGGAAGAGTGTGATATTCGCGTGAAATATCCAGGAGAAGAGGAAATTGTTGACTTTATCGGTAGTAATTTAGCAAGACAATTGATTTTATCAGTAACAGATGATTGTAATTTAAGATGTAAATATTGCATTTATTCAGACGCATATCATTTGACAAAAGATAAAAGTTGTAAGTATATGACAGAGGAAACTGCTAAACGTGCTATTGATTACTTTTTTGAGCTGATTTCACCTCAATTAAGACGTAATCCAAGAAAGAAAATAGGAATCACTTTTTATGGTGGTGAACCTCTTATGAATATGAAAACAATTAAGTACGCTGTGAGATATATTAACCAATTTTATAAAGAAAATGTTTATTATATGCTTACAACAAATGGATTGTTACTGAATGATGCGAATATAAAATTCCTATCAGAAAACGAAATTGGTTTAGCTATAAGTATTGATGGTCCACAAAAAGAACATGATCGGTTAAGAGTTAAAATTGATGGAAGTGGAAGCTTTGAACAAATTGCAAGTAATATTAAAAAGCTGAGTGAAGCATATCCTTATTATTTTCGTACAAGGGTAAATGCGGTTTGCGTTTTTGATCCTAAAACAGATATTGAAAAAGTTGAAGAATTTTACGAAGAGTTGGAAAAAACATATAACATTCCTAGAGCCATATTTGTGAATAAAGTTTCCGATAATGAAACAAATTATTATGATCAATTTTCAGATACCGATAATCAAAAATATGATGATAGAATAAAAAATTTAATGCGTAAATTTCATGAAAAGAAAGTAGCAGATAAAGAAATAAGTTCGTATTTGTCAGCTATAGCAGGTGGGGGACCAATGTCTGTAATAGTTAGGCGGAGAATTGATGAAATTCAAGGACATTGTATTAAGAGCAGTGGAGCATGTATTCCGGGACAGAAAATATGTGTTAATTCATCAGGAATATTTGATATATGTGAAAGAGTTAATGGACATAATTCTATAGGAAATGTTGAACAAGGGATTGACGGAAAAGCAGTTTTAAAAATTATGAAAGAATATAATGAGGTTGCTTTAGAAGACTGTTCTAATTGTCCGATTAAAAAGCTTTGTGGATATTGCTATTTGAATTTTGAAACAGAAAATGGATTTAAAAAGAATAAAGCTGGATGTGCATTTCATCGTAATGTTGTAAAAACAAATTTATCACGATACGTTTCAATTTATGAAGAAAACCCAAATTGCAGATATTTTCTAGATACAGATACTGCAGAATTAGAAAATAATTAAATGTAATTCAAAGATATAGGAGGATAATATATGTTTTTCAGATTAAATGCATTTGCATTTTTGGTTGCAGGAGAAAAAGATTATAGTATTTATGATATGAAAAATAACTCTATCTATATGCTTAATCGCGAAGCAGGAATGCTTATTAAAAGGTTAGAAAATAATGTGGATCTGGATACCTTAAAAGAATATGAAAAGCACAAGAATGTGTGTATGGACTTTCTTGGGATGTTGGCTCAAAAAGGACTTGGAGATTTTTTTGAAAATGAAGTTCATATAGAAAAGTTTCGCTTTAATGCACCAATTCAGAAAAAAGGTATGCTTGAACCAGTTCCACAATATGTAAAATGTTATTTAGAGATTAGCAATGAGTGTAATTTGAAATGCTCTTTTTGTGGAAAATCAAAATATATAAATTGGCTGGGATGCCAGAGCTGTTTTAGAAATCAAAATCATCAAGAGGCTAGTATTAAATACGACAAATTAGTAAGTGAACTTGAAGAGATTGGTGTAAAAGAATTGATTTTAGGTGGAAGAGAGCCATTTTGCAAATCAGAAGTTATTTACAAACTTATAGAACAGTGCAAAAAAAACAGTAGAATAAATTTGATAATTACTACGCCTGGAAGTGTTGAAGCAAATGAAATATTAAAAGTTTCCAGTTTATATGAAAAAATAAAATTAAACATTGTTGTTTTTGCCACACGTAGATTTTCTGAGTTTTTGAGTGAAGAAATGCAGGAGTTTATACGAAAACAAGAAAAACTATTCAGTGTACTACACAAGAATAATATACCGTATTCCGTTACTTTACAGATATATGACAAAAATCGGAATTATGCAGAGGCTATTATTAGGGATATTAAAACAGAATTGGGTATAACTCCTATGATAGCTGATATTGTGGACATGGAAAAAAGAGAAAAATTGACACATATTGGAATGAATCAAAAGATGTTATCTCAGTATAGAAATCCGCGAGAATTTTATTTGAGAAAAAGTTATAATCCATGTTTATACGGTGTTTTTTCTATTGATTTATTTGGAAATGTGAATCCATGTCCGGGAATACATAAAGCATTAGGAAATATAACCGACAATACACTGCATGAAATTCTAAGTAAAGATGACCTTTATTCTTATTGGACTTATTCAAAAGATAAAGTTGTGTATTGCAAGAATTGTTCTATGAGATATTTTTGTTCTGACTGTAGTGTGTTTGAATTAGCGTCTTACGAAAGTTCAAATGTACATAATATGTTTTGTCCGGCAAATATTGAAGAAAAAGCTAGTGATATCTCAAATGTGGAATTCGTTGGTTGGAACAAAGAGTATTTGAGCCTCGACTATTAAACGATTATAATGCTATTTTATAGCTTTATAATAAATAAACGAAAGGAGGAAATGTGATATGGGAGAAGTAATGCCAGTAGATAACTGTTCAGGTACATTGTGTTCAGGATCATGCGCAGCAGGATGTGCAGC
>CAKSGI010000050.1 GCA_934454005.1 uncultured Eubacteriales bacterium
TAGGTACACAGTTTGTTAGACAGATGCTAATAGAGGCTCAACCAAAAACATTTTCTGATTTACTTCAGGTATCAGGGCTATCGCACGGTACAGATGTTTGGATAGGAAATGCGCAGGATTTAATAAAAGATGGAACTTGTACAATATCAGAAGTTATAGGAACACGTGATAGTATAATGACATATCTTTTGCTAAAAGGTTTGGAACCTAAAATGGCATTTAAAATTATGGAGATAGTTAGAAAAGGAAAGGCTACAAAGCTT
Organism: uncultured Eubacteriales bacterium; assembly: GCA_934454005.1. Next base: position 264 of record CAKSGI010000050.1, read on the forward strand.
CTTACGGAAGAACATATAAATGCGATGAAGGAACATGATGTTCCGCAGTGGTATATAGATTCTTGTATGAAAATAAAATATATGTTTCCAAAGGCTCATGCAGCTGCTTATATGATATCGACGTTAAGACTAGGTTGGTATAAAGTATATAAACCAATAGAATATTATGCAGCTTATTTTACGGTTAGAGGAGAGGACTTTGATGGAGCTTTGGTTAGCAAAGGATTAAATGCAGTTATAGATTATATGGATGAAATAAAAAGAAAAGGAAAAGAGGCTACAGCAAAAGAAAATGCATCTTATGCTACACTTCAAATAGTAAGGGAAATGTTAGCAAGGGGAATAAAGGTTTTACCTGTTGATTTGTATAAGTCACATTCATATAAATATTTAATAGAGGATTCTAAAATAAGACTTCCATTTTCTTCGTTATCTGGGATAGGCGTGAGTGCAGCTAAATATTTAGAGGAATCTAGGAAAGGCGGTAAGTTTATATCTATAGATGATCTTCAAATAAGATCTAAATCATCTAAGGCTATCATAGAAAATCTTAAACTAGCTGGTGCTTTAGAAGGTTTACCAAATAGTAGTCAAATGACATTGTTTGGTTAATAACAGACAGAGGTGAGTTGGGATGAAACTAAAACATTATTTTTTAATTATTACTTATGCAATTATTTTGTGCTTTGTTTTTATAAATATAAAATGTTTATGGGGAACAATATTAAATGTATATTATGTATTGGTGCCATTTGTAATTGGCTTGGGGATAGCTTACATTATAAATTTTCCATTTAAATTTTGCCAAAATAAATTGTTAGTGAGTATGGATGTTATATGTAATGGAAAATTAAAATTTTTAAAAAAACCACTTTCTTTTTTATTATCTTATGTCTTTGTTTTGGGAGGATTTTCTTTTCTTGTTGGAATAATTGTTCCTCAACTGATTTCTAGTGTAGGTCAGTTAGTGAATAATTTTGAAAATTATGCAATGTCTGTCGAAAAGATGTCTATAGGATTTTTAGAGGTGTTTGGAGTAACAGAAGATTTATTAAAGACGTCGATTGAGTATATATCAGATTTCTTTTTGGATATTGATGAATTTTTACCTCAAGTTTTTAATTTTACAAAATCATTTACAATTGGAGTTTATAACTGGTTAATAGGCATAATAGTATCGTTTTATATTTTAGGAAATAAGGAAAAACTTAATATACAAGCTCAAAAAATAGTTTACGCATTGTCTCCTAAAAAATATATAGAAAATATTTCTAATATTTATCATTTAAGTAGTGATATATTTGGGAAATACATAATAGGAACTCTTATTGATTCTTTGATAGTGGGTATACTATGTTTTGTAGGAATGGCAATATTTAAAATGCCATATGCTTTATTAATAAGTGTTATAGTAGGAGTTACAAACATAATTCCGTTTTTTGGACCTTTCATTGGAGGAATTCCAAGTTTTTTAATACTATTTATAATAGAACCAATACAAGCTTTGTGGTTTGCATTGTTTATATTTGTTCTTCAACAAGTGGATGGCAATATATTAAAGCCTAAAATTATAGGTAATTCTATTGGATTATCAGGATTATGGGTTATGTTTAGTGTTATAATAGGTGGGGGACTTTTTGGAATATCAGGGATGATTTTGGGAGTTCCATTGTTTGCGGTTGTTTATTTAATTATTAGCGACGTTATACATAAACGGTTAAAGGACAAAAAAATATATAAATTTAATGAGAAAAATTAGAAAAATTGTAAAACATAATTTTATTTATAACTTTATTACTTATTTAATTATTTTTATGTCATAGAATAAGAAGATTACTTAGGGAAATACTCAAAATGAGGTCTTTTAATAAAAAGTATATTAAATGGTTAGTAAAAAGTTATATATAAAAAGGGTGATAGTTTTGCAATATGCGTTAGAATCTCTGTATAAAACTGTAGTTGATAGAAAAAATAATCCGTTAGATGGATCATATACTGCATATTTATTTAAAGAGGGTACTGATAAGATATTAAAACGATGTGCAGAAGAGTGTAATGAGATTATAATATCGTCTAAAAATGGCAATAATAGACAAACAGCATTAGAAATATCAGATTTAATATATCATATAACAATTCTTATGGCAGATCAAGGAATAAAACTTGATGAAGTTTTAGACGAAATAAAAAACAAAAGTTTAAGGATTAATGGTTTATATTATCCTTATAAAATAGACGATAAGATGTAATTTATAAAAGTTTACACTTTGTTAATTTTAAATATTTAAAAATGTAGTAAAATATTTATATATTTTTTTAGAAAGATGGTAGCAGAGTGTTTGGATATATAAAACCATTTAAACCAGATATGCGTATTTCAGAATATGAGACATATAAAGGAATATACTGCACATTATGCAAAAGTCTTGGTAAAAATTATGGAATTACATCAAGGCTTGCTTTAAGTTATGATTGCACTTTTGTTGCTCTTATTTATTTATCGTTGAATGATGAATATGTTTGTTTTAAGTCAAAACGTTGTGTTATAAATCCGTTAAAAAAGTGCAATTATTGCGATTATAACTTAAATAGTTTTAAGTTTGCAGGTGCAGTATGTGTTATACTTACTTATTATAAAATAAATGACGACATTAAAGACTCAAAATTTTTTAAAAGATTATTTTTTAAAATTTTAAATTGTATCTTTAGCTTTAGTTATCAAAAGGCCAAGAAAAAATATAAAGAGATTGATAAAATAGTAAATAAAATGATGATTGAACAAAATAAAATTGAAAAAGAAAAGTCTAGAAGTATAGATAAAAGTGCACATCCAACAGCTAGTTTACTTTCTTCATTATTTATGATGCTTTCTAAAGATGAAAAAATTAAAATGGTGCTTAAAGATTTTGGATATTTTATGGGAAGATGGATTTATTTAATCGATGCCGCTGATGACATTGAAAAGGATCTAAAAGAAAAAAATTTTAATCCGTTTATAAAAACAAATGATATAAATAATATGTATTTGAATAAGTATTGTAATCAGGTTTTAAATCAATCCTTATCAAGGGCAATATCTGAATATAGCTTGTTGCCAGTTAGTAGATTAAAGGGTATTATTGATAATATTATAAATTTAGGATTACCTAATATGCAAAAATATATTTTATTTGATAAGAAAGAGGGAAAAAATTATGATAGATCCTTATAAAATATTGGGTATATCCCCTTATGATACTGATGAGAAGATTAAATTAGCTTATAAAGAATTAGCTAAAAAATATCACCCTGATATTTATAATAATAATTCTGATTCTAAAATGGCAGAGGAAAAAATGAAAGAGATTAACGATGCTTATGACCAGATTATGGAGGAAAGGCGAAAAAAAAGAACTGAAAACTATTCTTCCTATGCATCATTTAATGGGGATGTAAGCAACAATTACAATGATGTTAGAAATTTAATTATGGTTGGAAGAATAGCTGATGCAGAACAAATTCTTAATGGTGTTCCAGATAGTCAAAGAAATGCAGAATGGTATTTTCTTAAAGGGACAGTCCTTTATAAAATGGGTTGGCTGGAAGATGCTTATAATAACTTTAATAGGGCGACTTCAATGGACCCAGAAAATCAGGAATATAAAGCTGCGATTAATCGAATAAATAAACAGAGATCTGGCTTTTACGGGGGGTATAATCCAGCAACTAGTACTGGATGTAATGGATGCAATATATGTACGTCTTTACTATGTGCAGATTGTTGTTGCGAATGCATGGGTGGAGATTTTATTAGATGTTGTTAAATTTATAATATTCAGAGGGGGAACCTTTTTGAGTAAAAGTGGTAAAGTGGCTATTTGTGGAGTAGTATCAGCGTTGAGTTTTATTTGTATGATGTTAACTGGGGTTATAACTATAGGAACATATGCTTTGCCTGCGTTAGCAGGTGCTTTTTTGATTATACCTAATATAGAACTTTCTTCTAAGTGGGCATCTTCGACTTATTTTGTAGTTTCTTTGTTATCTATATTTTTAGTACCGGATAAAGAGGCTGCTTTAATATTTATTATTTTTTTGGGATATTATCCCATTTTAAAAACTAAGATTGAGAGAGTAAATAATATAGTTATTCAGTATATTATAAAACTGTTATTGTGTAATGTGTCTATGGTATTATCTTTTATTGTAGCTATGAAATTGCTGAAAATACCGAAAAACTCCTTTGAAATATTTGGTATTTATTTACCGTGGGTATTTTTAATTTTTGGAAATGTTATATTTATTATGTATGATTATGCTATAAATGATGTTATTAAAATATATAACAGTAGATTTAGAAAATATATAAAAGGAATGTTTAAGTGAGGTGGGGATATAATTGCCGAATAGACCTATTTTTAAACTGGGTTCAAGATTGAAAACCTGTGCAAATTTTGTTACTATGGATTCCAGAATAGTTGATGTAGGAACAGATCATGCATATCTTCCGATTTGGCTTGCTAAGTCTAATATTGTAAAATTTGCAATAGCTTCTGATCTGAGAGAAGGTCCGTTGATTGCAGCAAGGGCAAATATAAATAAGTATAATGTCCAAGATAAGGTTGAAGCGAGATTATCTGATGGATTATCTAAAATAGATAGTGATGAGATAGATGAGGTTATAATAGCTGGAATGGGTGGGGAATTAATTATTGATATAATTTCTAAATCATTATGGATTAAGGATAAAAAATTAATTTTACAACCGATGACATCGTCGCAAAAACTAAGAGAATTTTTAGAAGAAAAATCAATTTTTTTAACAGATGAGAAGGTAGTTGAAGAGGATGGAAAAATTTATTCTGTGATGTATATAAAGCCTAATCAAAATAATGTTGTTTATAATGACCTCTATCCATATATAGGGTTAATTACTAATAATATGGATGGAATGGTTATAAAGTATATAAAAAAAGAAATCAAACACCTTAATAATAAAATAAAAGGATTGATGTTTAATGGAAAAGATATTGAAGCAAGTTTATTAAGAAATGTAGTAGATAAGTTGAACCGTATTTGTAATGAGGAGAATTAAAATGGTAAAAGTTAAAGATGTATATGATTTTATTGACAGTTTAGCACCTTTTGATTGTGCTATGGACTTTGATAATTCGGGTCTTTTAGTAGGAAATATAAACTTAGAAGTTAATAGTGTATTAGTATCATTAGATATAACTAATGAGGTTGTTAATGAATCTAAAAGTATAGGTGCTAACCTTATACTTAGTCATCATCCGGTTATATTTAATTCTATAAAAAATATATATTCAGATTCAGTTGTACATAATTTGATTAAAGGTAACATTTCTGCAATATGTGCGCATACCAATTTGGACATAGCAAATGATATCGGAGTAAATACATGTTTAGCTAAGGTTCTTAATATAAAAAATATTAAACCGTTATCTGTATATAAAACCGAAAAATATAATAAAATAGTTGTATTTGTGCCAGAAGAAAATAGTAAAGACATAATAAATACTATGGCTAGACATGGGGCAGGTTTATTAGGAAATTATAGCGAATGCTCTTTTTCATCAGAAGGTAAGGGGACATTTAGACCAAATAAGAATTCTAATCCTTATATAGGCGAATGTGGAAGGTTTGAAGAAATAAAAGAAAGTAGAGTTGAGATGATTTGTAGTAAATCAAAAACTCAAAAGGCTATAGATGCTATGCTTAATGTGCATCCATACGAGGTGCCAGCATATGATATTTTTGAAACTTCTGCAGTTGAATCGGATATTGCTCTAGGGTTAGTTGGAGATCTGTGCTGTAAAGTTAGTGCGGACGAGTTTGCCCACTATGTAAAGGATAAATTAAAATGTAATGGTCTAAGGTATTTTAATTTTAACGACAATATAAAAACGATTGCATTATGTTCTGGGGCAGGTGGTAATTTAATATCTAATGCTATAGAAAAAGGTGTTGATGCTTTTGTTACAGGAGAAATAAAACATCATGAGATTTTATTGGCAGAAAAAAACAATATAACTGTTATTGATGCGGGACATTTTAAAACAGAAGATGTAGTTATAAAGCCTTTAATTAAGAAATTAAAACAAAAATTTGATGGTATTAATTTTATAAAGTCGCAGGTATTTGTTGATAAAAGTTTATATATTTAAGGTGGAGGGAATATGGCTTTAGATGGAGTTTTTTTAAGACATATAAAGAAAGAGCTTGAAGAAATTATTAATTTTAGAGTTGATAAAATTTACCAAATAAATAAAGATGAGTTAATATTATTTTTTAGAGGTAAAAGTGAAGTAAAAAAAGTTTTAATATCATCTAAAGGAACTAATAGCGCAAGGATTCATTTTACTGAATATTCAGTAGAAAATCCTAAGATTCCACCTATGCTGTGTATGTTGTTTAGAAAAAAGCTATGTGGGGCGAAGTTAATTTCAATACATCAACCAGATTTAGAAAGAGTTTTATTTTTGAATTTTTTGGCTAAAAATGAATTATCAGAGCCTGTAAAGCTAACATTAGTAGTAGAGATAATGGGTAAATATAGTAATACTATTCTTATTGATGAAGAAATGAAAGTTATAGATGCACTAAAAAGAGTTGATATGGGAATGTCATCTAAACGGCTTATACTTCCTGGAATAAAATATAATTTGCCACCAAAGCAAGATAAACTGTCAATTTTGAACTCTAGTGCTTGTGAAATAATTAACATGATAAAGAAGACAGATATAGATTTATTTATTTCAAAATGGCTTTTATCTAATTTGCAAGGAATATCTCCTGTAGTGTGTAGGGAAATAGAATATTCTATATTTAATGATTTAGATGTGCCAATATCCAAATTATCGAGTGAAAGTTTACAAAAACTAGAAAATTTTTTAAAGGATTTGTCAGATATGGTAAAAGATATAGGAGGGTTGCCATATGTAGTATATGACAAGAATAAAAAACCAATGGAATTTTCTTTTATGGTTATATCTCAATATGAAAATTTAGGTTTTGGTAAGGAGTTTAGCACTTTTTCTAAATTGTTAGATGATTTTTATTATGAGCGTGATAAGATTGATAGAATAAAAGCAAAAACTTTAGACCTTAATAAAACTTTGCATACGATTTTAGATAGAATATCTAGAAAAATAGCTGTACAAAAAGTAGAGATAGATAAAAGTTTAAATTATAACCAGTTTAAAGTTTATGCTGATTTAATAAATTCTAATTTGTATTGTATAAAGAATGGATTGGATTCTATTGACCTTAAAAATTTTTATGATGAAAATATGGCTACAATAAAAATAAGGTTAAATCCATATTTAACGGCTTCACAAAATGCACAAAAATATTATAAAGAATATAGAAAATCAAAAACTGCAATTTCTGTTTTAAAGAGTCAAATAGAGAGTTCTCAAAAAGAATTTGAGTATATTTCATCCGTTTTAGATTCTTTAACGAGGGTTGAAAGCGAGGATGAGATTGAACAAATAAGAGAAGAGCTGTATTCTCAGGGATATTTAAAGATTCAAAAAAAGGATAAAAATAAAAAGAGTAAAAAAATTAATGAGCTTAGATTTATTTCTAATGATGGTTTTACAATACTAGTTGGAAAAAATAATATGCAAAACGATGAGTTAACATTAAAAAAAGCAAATAAAAATGATTTATGGTTTCACACAAAAGATATACCAGGATCTCACACAATTATAGTTACAAATGGAGAAGAACCTCCAAAAGAAACTTTACTTCAAGCAGCTATGATTGCTGCGTATAATAGCAAAGCTTCAGAGTCCTCTAATGTACCAGTAGACTATACGAAAATTAAAAATGTTCGTAAGCCTAATGGAGCAAAACCAGGGATGGTTATATATGATAATTATAAAACTTTATATGTAACTCCAGATATCAAATTAATAAATAAACTGATTGATTAGTATAAAAATAAGGTTTACCTAAAAGAAGTTATTTCTTACTTAAAGGTAAACCTTGAATATTTTGTGGTTAGAATTTATGCATCATGTTCATCACAACTACTATTGCATTCGCAGTCATTAAAACAAATATCGTCAAAATCAAATTCTAATTTTTCTCCGCAGTTAGGACAGTTAGTTTCCCCTTTTAATATCATATCTTGAGAAAGGGATATTTTATTATTGCATGTAGGGCATGTAACTTCACATGAAAGTTCATTTTCTAAGTTGGGGTTGTAAAAATCTTCTTGAAGTTCATAGAGATTTTCATCAACAGCATCTAGCTGGTCGCTTACATCATTAAATCCTTCTTCTAGATCAGTAACAGTAAGAGCTATGTCGTCTAAAACGTTGATAATTTCAGAAATAAGTTTTATCTCTTTTTTGTTTTCATCTAGTTCTAAACCTTCTGCTAATCCTTTGATGTAAGAAACTTTTTCAGTGATTGTCATAATAATAGACCTCCTAAAATAATTTATTTAAAATTATATATTTTATGCTCTTTCCATGTATTCACCGGTACGTGTATCTATTCTTATTAACTCGCCTTCTTCAATAAATAAAGGAACTTTTATTTCTGCACCTGTTTCTAATATTGCAGGTTTTGTTGCATTTGTAGCAGTATCTCCCTTAAATCCTGGATCTGTTTCTGTTATTAATAGTTCAACAAATAGGGGTGGCTCAACTCCGAAGACATTTCCTTTATATGAAAGAATTTTACATACAGTATTTTCTTTCACAAATCTAAAATTATCCCCTAAAACATCATGATTTATAGGAACTTGTTCAAAAGTTTCATTGTCCATAAAATAATATAAGTTACCATCGTTATATAAATATTCCATGTCACGCCTTTCAATAAACGCTGTTGGGTATTTATCGTTTGGGTTAAAGGTTTTTTCTGTTACAGCTCCAGTTATAACATTTTTTATTTTTGCACGAACAAAAGCTGCACCTTTGCCTGGTTTTACATGTTGAAACTCTATTATTGAATAAACATTTCCATCCATTTCAAAAGTAATTCCATTTCTAAAATCTCCTGCAGATATCATTTTTGTTCCTCCAATTTTAAAATTTATTTATCTACTTGCAATTTTAACCTAATTTACAGAATTTTTCAAGTATATTTTTAAATTAAAGTATAACTAAGTCTTTTTCTGTTGTTGTTAAGTTTTCAAAACCTGATTCTGTTACTAATATCATATCTTCAATTCTCACACCAAATTTGTTTGGAATATATATACCAGGTTCTACAGTCATAACCATTCCAGGTTCTAGAACGCATTCGCAGTTTTTTGAAAATACAGGATTTTCATGAATTTCTATTCCTACACTATGTCCAGTAGAATGACCAAAATAACCTTTGTAACCAGAATCATAAATAATATTTCTTGCGATATTATCGATTTTAGAGCAAACGACTCCAGGAGCAATTGCTTCTATAGCCTTTGTTTGGGCCTTAAGAACAATATCGTAAATACTTTTTTGTTCGGGGCTAACTGATTTAATAGCTAATGTTCTGGTCATATCACTATGATAACCGTCATAAACAGCACCGATGTCAAAAGTTACAAAATCTCTATTTTTAAGGGTTCTGTCGGAAGGTACACCATGGGGTAATGAACTGTTTTTGCCGGATACGACTATTAAGTCAAATGCTATTTTTTCTGCACCTAGTTTTCTCATATAGATTTCTAAATCTAAGGCTAATTCTTTTTCTGTAATTCCAGGTTTAATATTATTTACAATATGATTTAATGCAGTTTCAGCTATACTTTGTGCAATTTTAATTTTGTTTATTTCGTCAGGGGTTTTTATCATACGTATTTTACTTATATAGTTATCTAGATTTTTATTTAAAAAAGCTGTTACGTTATTTTTTTCTAGTATTTTGTTAAGTTTGTTTGCAACAGTTAAAGAAATAGAATCACTTTCTAGAAAAGTTGTTTTAATGTTGTGCTTTTTTATTATTTCAGATAAAGTTTTTTCTAGGTTATCAATTAAAATAATATTACAATTTTTGGCATTTTTTTTAGCGGATTCAATATATCTAAAATCTACTAATAGATATGAAATATCTTTAGTAACAAATAAATATCCAATTGACGAATTAAAATCTGTGAAATATCTTCTATTATGAGGTGAAATTATAATAGCAGAATCAAAATTAGAATCTAAAAAATCATTAGAAAGCTTTTGTAGTTTATTCATCGAATCACTCCACTATATTAATTCTTTTATAGCGTCTAAGGCTAGAAAATAACTAGTTTTACCAAACCCTGTGATTTGTCCAGCACATACATCAGAAATAACAGATTTATGTCTGAATGATTCCCTGGAATAAATGTTTGACATATGAACCTCGACGAATGGAATACGGATAGAAACAATAGCATCTCTAATAGCGTAACTATAATGAGTTAGGGCACCTGCGTTTATTATAACACCTTCAAACTTACCTCTAGCTTCGTGTATTTTATCAATAAGGGCACCCTCCCAATTTGATTGAAAAACCTCAACGTCTAGATTAGCTTTATCAGCATAGTCTATTATTTGAAATTTTATATTTTCTGCAGTTTCCATTCCATATATACTTTTTTCTCTAACCCCAATTAAATTTAAATTAGGACCTAAAAGAACTAGAACATTTTTTCTTTTCATATTTTTTGACCTCCATTTTATTTATCTTATTTCTTATTCGTTTTTCAAGGAGTCTTTTTAAAGAGATTCCAAGAGTTTCTTTATCGTTTTCTTTGGGATTTAAAAGAATAGATTTCATGTGTGAAAGATTTGCTCCAAGAATGTCGGTAAATATTTGATCACCTATAACTATAGTTTTATCTCTTTGGTAATTTTTAATGAATTTTTTAGCTCTATTGAAGCAAAAAGGAAACGGTTTAAAAGAAAGACAAGTGAATGGTAAATCAAATTTTTTAGCAAATGGTGCAACACGACTTTTAAAATTATTTGAAACAATAACTATTTGAATATTGTTTTTTCTAACTTCATATGTCCATTCTATGGCACCTTCAAAAGGTTCTTGTGATCCATGTGATGCAAGAGTATTATCAACATCCAGTAAAACTAATTTAATATTAAGATTTTTAAGTAAATTTACATCAATATCTGTTAAGCTATTTACTGATATTGTAGGAATTAATAAAGACATACAAGCCTCCATAAAGTATTGATTAAAAGTAAAAAAGCAGGCATATATTACCCGCTTTTTTTAATAAATTGAAATCTTTTATAGCAACAAATTTATTTAAATTTGCGCTTACGAGCAGCTTCAGATTTCTTCTTACGTTTAACAGAAGGCTTTTCATAAGCTTCTCTTTTACGAACTTCAGCAATAACACCCGATCTTGCACATTGCTTTTTAAATCTTCTAAGAGCACTATCAAGAGTTTCATTATCTTTAATTCTAATTTCAGCCATTTATTTTCCCTCCCATCCGCCGAAAGGCAGGAGTTAAATATAATACAATAAAATTATACAGCATTCTAGTTATATGTGTCAATAGATTTGAAATTCTAAATTGAATATTAGTGTGTAGGTTTACAATACATATGTTACAGCAAAATAAAAAAAGTGCGGGAACTTCATTTCTGTGTTAAAGTTAATTTAC
>CAKSGI010000051.1 GCA_934454005.1 uncultured Eubacteriales bacterium
GTTTTTTTATCGAAATACTTAATAAATTTCATTTTAACACGCATACGATTATGCAAATTCTTAAACCCCTTTCTCTTGAATTTAGCACGATAACCAACCAACAAAATAAATTATATCTTAAAAAAACAAAGAAGTCAAGCACTTTATCAAAATTAATACTAAAATTATAAAGTTTATTATAATCATATTTTTAGAACAATTTTTAGAATTTAATTAAATTTATACATATTTACTTGATCAATCTATATATAAATCATATAATTGATAATATATCGATTATAATTTACGGAGGTATTCTTCATGAGTAGAGTTTTCAACTTTTCTGCGGGTCCATCTGTTTTGCCAATGGAAGTTTTAAGAAAGGCATCTGAACAAATGCTTGATTATAAGGATAGTGGGCAGTCTGTTATGGAAATGTCGCATAGGTCTAAAATTTTTACTAGTATTATAGAAAAAACCGAAACCCTTTTGCGCGCAATCATGAACATTCCAAATAACTACAAAGTTCTATTTTTACAAGGTGGCGCGTCATCTCAGTTCGCAATGGTTCCTCTTAACCTTATGAATAAAAATAATAAGGCTGACTTTGTTATTACTGGTCAATGGGCAAACAAAGCCTACAAAGAGGCTTCTAGATACGGGAGTACAAAAATAATTGCATCTTCAAAAGACAAAACATTCTCTTACATACCTAAGCTTGATAAAAATGAATTTACTGAGGATGCAGATTATTTTCATATTTGCTTGAATAATACGATATATGGAACAAAATTTAACACTCTGCCTAAAACGGGTGTGGTACCCTTAGTTGCAGATGCGTCATCTTGTATTTTATCTGAACCTATAGATGTATCTAAGTTTGGAGTTATATATGCAGGTGCACAAAAAAATATGGGTCCTGCTGGTCTTACAGTTGTAATCATAAGGGAAGATCTTATTGGAAACGCTATGGATATAACACCAACTATGTTTAATTATAAGACTCATTCCGAAGCAAAATCTTTATATAATACGCCACCATGTTACTGTATTTATATACTCGGTCTTGTTCTTGAATGGATAAAGAATAATATTGGTGGACTTGAAAATATGAAATCTATAAATGATAAAAAGGCATCTATTATATATGATTACTTGGACAATTCAAAACTATTTAGACCAACCGTTAATAAAGAAGATAGATCTATTATGAACATACCGTTTATAACCGGTAATAAAGAATTGGATGATAAATTTGTAAAAGAGGCTCAAGAAAATAATATAGTTAATATAAAAGGTCATAGAACTGTAGGTGGAATGAGAGCATCCATATATAATGCAATGCCAATAGCGGGGGTAGAATATCTTGTAAACTTTATGAGTAAATTTGAAAAAGAAAATATTTAAGATTTAAGCGAGGTATGAAATACAATGTACAATATATTAACACTAAATAATATATCAAAAAAAGGATTAGAACTTTTTGATTCTAATTATAAATATTCCTCTGATATAAGTTCTCCAGATGCAATATTAGTAAGGTCTCAGTCTATGCACAGCATGGATTTATCTAATAGTATTAAAGCTATAGCTCGAGCTGGTGCTGGAGTAAACAATATTCCTGTTACCAAATGTAGTGAAAATGGAATCGTTGTATTCAATACTCCCGGAGCAAACGCAAATGCTGTAAAGGAATTAGTTATAGCGGGACTATTATTATCATCAAGAAAAATTATAAAAGGTATTGAATGGTCAAAAAGTTTGAAAGGCCAGGGAGAAATGGTTGGAAAGCTTGTAGAAAAAGGAAAATCTTCTTTTGCCGGACCCGAATTAAAAGGGAAAAAACTTGGTATTATTGGGTTAGGTGCTATTGGTTCCTTAGTCGCAAACACCGCATTACATCTGGGGATGGACGTTTTAGGATATGATCCATATATCTCCGTCGATTCTGCTTGGGGATTATCTTCTAGAGTTAAACATTCGCTTTCTATAGAAAAAATCTTACTAAATTGTGATTATATAAGCATACATGTTCCACTATCATCTAAAACTGAAAATATGATCAACAAAAAGTCCATAGAAATGATGAAAGATGGTGTTAGAATTCTGAACTTTTCTAGGTCTGGGCTTGTCAATTCAAAAGACATTATAGAATATATTAATTCAGGTAAAATTGCAAGTTATGTAACGGATTTTCCAACAGACGACTTACTTGATATTGATAACATCATTACAATTCCTCATTTAGGGGCATCTACACCTGAATCTGAAGAAAATTGTGCTGTTATGGCAGTTGATCAGCTTATAGATTATTTAGAAAATGGGAATATTACAAATTCCGTAAATATGCCGAATATCTCCATGGAAAGAGAAACTGGAACTAGAATTTGTGTTATACATAAAAATATTCCTAATATGATAAGTTCTGTATCTGGAATTTTATCTTCAAACGGAATAAATATTGAAGATATGCGAAGTAAATCTAAAAACGATTATGCATATGCTATTTTAGATGTCACAGGAGAAATAACAAATGAATCCATTAATAAAATACACCAAATTGACGGCATTATAAAAACAAGAATCATAATATAACGTTAATAAGAAACAATCGTGCAATGCTTTTCCTATTAAAGCAAAAGTAAATAAAATTTAGTAGCTTAATTAGCATTTTTCTTCCGTTTTTTAGTCATGTTGAAAATTAAATATGATAATCCTGATATAAGTGTAATAAATGATATAATTGTTCCACAAATTAATCCATCTGGAATATAGAACATCTCTATATAATGTTCGCCCTTAGAAAGTTCAACAGCCATTAATGTATCACATGTTTTTAGTTTTTTAACTTTAGCTCCATCTACTTTAATTGTCCAGCCTTCTTCATACGGAACAGTTAAAAGCAATAATCTATCGTCATCTTCTACCTGAATAGTTCCTGTTAGGTGAGACGATGATATCTTTTCAGGGGTAAATGTCTCTTTAGATAATTGTTTGTAGTATTTGGATAATACTTCTATGTCCTCATAAGCGAATATAGCCTTATCCAAAACAAACATATTTTCATTAAGTTTAATCTTAAAAGTGACAGTTTGACCTTCATCAAAGTTTAGAGGGATAATATTATTAAAGCCATCATCTGCAAGATACGATTCTGGAGATTCATCATTTATATACATGGTTGCGGCGTCAATTTTTTTCGATTGACTTGGATTTTTAGGACTAGATGCAAAATAAGCATAAATACTATTATTATTTGGAATTTTTACCTTAAACGATACATAAGATTCTTTAGTTTTATCAACTTTTGTATATCTTACCGAATCACTAAGCTTAGTTTCGGTAAGATTTTCTTTATGTATTTCGGTTGGTTCTAAATATTTAAATAAATCTCCTTTTTTCTCTCCTGACATATATTCTGCTAATTGTTCTTGATTCTTAAACGGATCTATAACTTTAGAGTTAAGTTCATAATTTATAATATTTTTGTCAACTCCAATACCAATAGGCAGTGCAAATGGATTTTTATATACTTTTATATTATTATCTTCGAATAAAAAACTGTAGGGCTTTTTTGTTGTTTGATCTTGTGTAAGCAGATATTTTACTCCTAAAAATGCATCATTAAAGGAAGTATTCCCTTTATTATAAAGCGATC
This sequence comes from uncultured Eubacteriales bacterium, assembly GCA_934454005.1. Next base: position 3,638 of record CAKSGI010000051.1, read on the forward strand.
TGTTTCCATGATTTTTAAATCCTAACTTCTCTACAAACACCCTTGGAAATAGCCTTTCGCTAGAACTAAAATGCGTAAGTCCATTGTAATTAAACTGCATTGAATCGTTAGATGACCTATAATATGTTTTTTCTAATCTATAAAGGTTGCTATCATTACTTTTAATTTTATTTATAACTTCTTCATTGCTGTGTATATAATTCTTGTAGTCTTCAATATTGCTATAAGGATTAATCATAGAATAACTTTTAGATGTTTCACTTATAGCATTAAAAGAATCACAATATATATTTAAAAAATGAGAAAATATAAAAACTGCAAATAAAGCTTTAGTTATTATTCTTTTATTAGAAATAAAAATTTTATTTTGATTATATAAATCAAAGTAAAAATAAATAATAGATGCAAATAATAGTATCAATAGAATATCTAATGATAGATTTGCTTTATTTACACCAGTTCTAAGTGCATAAGAAGATGAGTTAATTGAAAGTGTAAATATAACAATTGTTAAAGTAGCATAAACTAACGATTTTGAATTTATACCAATTCTTATATTGCAAAAAGATCTATAAGCAATATAAATTAATAGAAAACTAAATAAAAAAGAAAATCTTGCAGGAAACCAAATAGGCTTAGAAAATCCATGCCATATAAGTCCTATAAACACAATACAAAAGCTTATTAAAAATATAGATATAAAACTAAATGATAAAAATTTTTCACGTTTAGAAAATGAAGTATTAAAAAAATAAACAAAGACTAAAAACAAGACTAAAATGCTAGAAAATATTTGAGGCAATGCTGTTTTAGGATAATCCCAGTTATTTATTTGAGCATAATTAAAAGCGTTCGTATATAATTTAGATAGAACATCACTTAGGCTAAGATTTTCATTAAGTATCGATAATGCACTAAATTGCTTACCAATAATTGGAGCTATACTATAAAAGAAAAATATTATTAAAAATGTAGAAAATATAAGTATCAAAGATTTATTGGATAGATTTAATTTTGAACTTACATTATCTAAAAAGTTTGATTGTTTTTTCGTTTTATGTAAATCCTCTTTGGAGTTAAAAACATCATATTTGGTTCTCTTAGTTTTATATTTATTTTTATTATAAATTAAAAATATTATTAAAGAAAACAAGATTAGCAATATAAATATAATAGTTTCAAATATTTTCATACTTATATTAACTTGGATTTTGCTCCCTAGTAAAGACAAAAAAACAGGTAAAATCAAAAACATAGATATTAGGCATGTAAATATTGATGATAAAATAAAACACCTAATTTCTTCCGACTTTATAGTTAATAATTCCTTAAAAGTATAAGATTTTAACACCATATACATAAAGTAAAGACAAGAAAATATAAATATCATAAATCCAATATAATAGTTTGAAATAAACGACAAAAATAAAAATAATACATAGACTCCATATTTTTTGTTATTTAATATCCTATTTATACCTATTACTACAAGTGGAAGTAGGATTATACCATCTAACCAAATTATAGTATAGTAGTATACAGTATTAAATGCCATTAGAGCATAGGCTGTTGAAAAAATTAAAGAAATATATTTTTGTTTGTCGTTTGATATATTCTTTAAAAATAAATTAAATGTTAGACCGCTTAAACCAATTTTAAAAATTATTATAATAACTGCAGCTATTGTCATATATTCTCTAGAAAAAAATAAGCATACAAAGTTAAGTGGACTAAACAAATAGTAGGCAGAAAATCCAAACATATTACCGCCCAATACTTGATTAAAAGAATACAAAAAATTATTGTTATCTAAAATAATAGTCTTAAAATACGAAAGAAAATCTATATACTGTCTATCTAGATCTATCACTAAGGGAGATATTTTTCCAAATGGATAAATATTTAAAACCGCAAAAATTATTGTTAGAAAAGATGACGGTATTAAAAAAGAAAGCAAATAAATAAACCATCTATTTAAACTATTTTTTATTTTATTGTTTTTAAAAATAATACTCATAAAAATTTTACACCCTTTTCATTTGTTGAAACAAAATATATTCTACATTGTTTTAACAGATTATTCAAGGGCTAACATTTATTGTAACAAGCAAATTGTGCAATTTTATAATTTTATGAGTGTATTTTGTAAACCGTATTTGACAAAATCCAAATTAAAACATATAATATTTATATAAGTTAATAATAATTATTAAACCTATGATTAAGAGTAGTAAGCAAAAAATAAAATTTAAAGAGAATTGCATTAAGCTGAGATTGCAATAATTTTATCTTTGCTGAATGGACTTATGAGGGCGGAGCGAACAGATTTTATCTTATTAGTATCCGACGGGTTTTCCACCTGTTATAAAGGAAATAGAGCGGACAACAATTTGTCAATCAGGGTGGTACCGCAGGAGTATAATGCTCTTGTCCCAATTTATTTGGGGCAAGAGTTTTTTTACATTAAATTTATTTTTTAAAGGAGCGATAAATATGAGTAAAATACCGCACAGATTTTACCTTTCGGAGGATCAAATGCCAAAACAATGGTATAATTTGCGCGCAGATATGAAAAATCTACCAGACCCTTTGATTAATCCTGTAACTATGAAATCAGTAACTTTAGACGACCTATATCCTATTTTTTCTGAAGAATCTGCAAAACAAGAACTAGATTCTAAAACTAGATACTTAGATATCCCTGAAGAAGTTCAAGAAATATATAAAATATATAGGCCATCACCTCTAATAAGAGCGTATAATCTAGAAAAAGCATTAGACACCCCTGCAAAAATTTACTACAAATTCGAAGGAAATAATACATCTGGCAGTCACAAACTTAATTCTGCTGTTGCTCAGGCATACTATGCAAAAAAGCAGGGACTTAAATACTTAACAACAGAAACAGGTGCCGGTCAATGGGGAACAGCTATGGCAGAAGCTTGCTCATATTTCGGAATTCCTCTTACTGTTTACATGGTTAAAGTATCTTACAACCAAAAACCATATAGAAAATCGGTTATGCAAACATTCGGTGCAAAAGTTGTTGCTAGCCCAAGCGAAACTACAAACATAGGAAGAAAAATACTAAAAGAAAATCCTAATACTGGAGGTAGTTTAGGGTGTGCAATATCTGAGGCAGTAGAAACATCTTTAGAGTCAAGAGATTGTAGGTACGTTTTAGGCTCAGTATTGAATCAGGTTATATTGCACCAATCTATTGTTGGACTAGAAAGCAAAAAAGCAATGGAAATACTAGGAGAATATCCAGATATAGTAATAGGCTGCGCTGGAGGTGGATCTAATCTTGGTGGTTTGATAGCTCCATTCATGCAAGATAAACTACTAGGACTACACGATCCAGAAATTATAGCAGTAGAACCTGCTTCTTGTCCTTCGTTAACAAGAGGACGATATGCTTACGACTTTTGCGATACAGGTAAAGTAACACCTATCGCTAGAATGTACACTCTTGGTAGTGGATTTATGCCATCTTCTAACCACGCAGGAGGACTTAGGTACCATGGTATGGCACCAATTTTGTCTAAACTTTATCACGATGGGTATATGAAAGCTATATCTGTTGAACAAACAAAAGTTTTTGAAGCAGCGGTTTATTTTGCTAAAAAAGAAACAATCTTACCTGCTCCAGAATCTGCACACGCAATAAGAACCGCCATAGACGAAGCTATTAAATGTAAAGAATCTGGCGAAAAAAAGACAATATTATTTGGCTTAACTGGTACAGGATATTTTGATATGGCTGCTTATAATCTATACAATGAAGGTAAGATGAGTGACTATATCCCAACAGACTCAGACTTACAAAAGGGATTTACTGACCTACCAAAAATTCCGGGATTTCAAGAATAAATTAATTTCTGTAATTAATAAAAAATGGTATTCTCCGTATAAGTTTTATATTTGTCACAAATAATAAAACAGCTTCAATTGAGTAAAAACTCTCAAGCGAAGCTGTTTTTAAACTATAAGTATTTAATATTTATCCATCTTAAATTCTTTTTATTAAACTTTCTTTTCCTTCATCATATTAGTATCGTATCGCGAATAACAATGATTGTCAAATAATTATGGAGACTTATGCTCTTAGTTATATTTTTTTTATTTGAAATATGTGATATAATAACTGTTGTAGTGTAAAACTAAGAGAAATGAATTTAAAAAATTTTAATATTATTATAAATATAACAAAATTTTGGAGGTCACTTTATTATGATTTACATAACAGGAGACACTCACGGAGATTTGGGCAGATTTTCTCAATCAACAGCTAAAAAATTAAAACAAAATGATAATCTTATTATTTGTGGTGATTTTGGTTTTATATGGAATGGAAGCGAACAAGAAACTAAAATCCTAAATTCTATAGGAAAACATAAATACAAAGTATTCTTCGTTGATGGAAAACATGAAAATTTTGACCTTTTAAATAAATATAAAATTATTGATAGATTTGGTGGTAAAATTCGTCACATATCTGGAAATTTATTTCACATGCTAAGAGGGCAAATCTACACAATAGAAAACAAAAATATTTTTACCTTTGGTGGAGGTGAAAGCCCTGATAAAGATATACGTATATCGTCTGGAACTTGGTGGCCACAAGAAATGCCTAGTTCCACAGAAATGCAAAACGCTTTAGAAAATTTAAAATCTTATAACCAAAAAATAAATTATATTATAACTCATGAACCGCCCGCTTTTATAAATAAAATGATGTACAGAAATCATAATGAAATAAACCAATTAAAGATTTTCCTCGACTTCATTTCAAAAGAAATTGAATTTGAAAAATGGTTTTTCGGGTGTACCCACATAAATCGAAAAATAACTTTTAAGTATTATTCTATATTCAATGATATTATTCCTGTTGAAAAACCTCTTGGAAAAAGACATTTTAAGCATAAAAACAAATAATTTATCCCATTTCCTAGTTTTTATTACTAATATATTTACTATATTTTACAATGATAAATAAAAAAAATTAAGAGTTTATATTGTTACATAACAACAATAAAACTCTTAATGATATTAATATATAAATAAATCGGATTTTTAGGAATAAAAAAAGAAATTTAAACAAATCGTCAAAAAACTATTAACAGTACAACCATATTTAGATAACCTTTCAAAGGAGATTCGTAAAACTAAATCCAAAGCAAAAATATATCTAAAGCTACAAAACGCGGCTACAAATAATTAAACATTGATATTCTTATATATAACATTAAAATCTTTATTTAACAAGTTACACTGTTTGGTGGAAAATCATTTATTATCTTTTTCCCTGCTATTCTTGGTAACCAGTATTATACAAATAGCTATTCTTACCCGTATTACTAGATATCTCTAGCAACAAAATTATAACACAAAAAAATTAACTTGAACTATATACTTACAAAACATTAATTTTTATGCTAAATAAACAATAAAATTGCAGAACTAATAAATGTAATAAATTATAGATTATATTCTATTTTCATATTTTCTGCCACGTTAGTCAAAAATATAAGATTGCTAGGTGGTTTTTTATTGTTCTTTATAATTTCAGAGAATATTTTTTTATACTCACCTGTTGGGTTGAGCGCAGCTTGTTTTATTGCGTTTCTAATTGCACTTTCTATGCATTGAGAGTTTGTCAAATAATTACTCGCAAGCTTAGCATAAATATTCTTTGAAAGATTAATTGCATAGGATTCTTTTAGTATATATCCAATTGATTGTATAATATACTGGTACCCTAACATACTAGTTGGTATTCCTATAGATATTACCTTTTTTCTTATAAGGTCATCTATATTTTGGGGAAAAGATAAAAAATTATAAGGCTTATTCTCTTTAAATACAATCTTTATTGTATTATATAACGACTCTATATTAAACGGTTTTAGCATATAATAGCTTGCACCTAAACCAATTGATTCGTTAGGAATAGATCCTTGAGATAGTGAGCTAATCATGATCACCTTTGGAACTTTTTCAGGTTTTTTTTCTTTCAATTTATGCAAAACCCCTATTCCATCTAAACCAGGCATTATAACATCTAGCAATACAACATCTGGTTGTTTTTCATTTATTGCCTTTATTGCCTCGTACCCATCATGAACTACATCGCAAACATATAAGTCGTCTTTTGAATTAAGAGACTCCTTTAAAACATAACATTTTTCTTTATTGTCATCTACAATCAAAACGCTTATAAAATTTTGCTTCACACTATCACTCCTAACTCTTAATAGACAGCTTATACATATCAAATATTATATCTTTAAAGTTTTCTGTTTTTACGGAATTTTCATATAAATATTTTATTATGTCTAAGACCATTTCTTTTGATGATGATATATTCTGAACAGACTCCGAAGTTTCATTATCTTCACATATAGAAAAAACTTGTATACCATATGTGCTATTACCGTCCACTATATCATCAGATAATCTATATAAAATTTCTTCTTTTTTTTGAATCCCTTTAATTTCCGAAAATTCTTTTTTAAAAATTGTTTTTACCATCGTTAAAATTCTCCTTTGAAAACTTATTATATCCGCATTATGAATGCATTAGACAATTAGATTATAATACGAATAAAAATCATTTCAACTGAAAAAAATCGAGTTTTTTCGACAAAATTAAAAAAGATTCGATGAAACTCCTTAAACAAACGTAAATTTAACTAATTTTTAATTGAATATCAAATAACTGTAATTAATTCTGCACAGTTTTTTGATTGTTTTTATTGGTTATCAAAAAATCTGTGAATTATGACAAAAATCATAACTTAAATATATTAAAATTTTTCGCTATAAGCTAATGATAAAAAATTATAGTTTAATAAAAATAATCTAGGAAGTTGATATATACTATGATAAAAACTTTATTTTCATTTAATTTCAAAAAATTTTGCATATTCTTGATTTTTATTGTAAGTGCCTTATTATCATTTTGGTTCAGTGAAAAAAAATATTATATACTATGCCTTCTCACAATTATATTACTTATTGTATTTTTCTTTTTATCGTTAGAAAAAAGCAATATAAGCTCTAAATCATTGATCTTAGCTTCCGTATTATCATCTATAGCCGCAACAAGTAGAATTTTATTCTCTATGCTCCCTCAAGTAAAGCCTATGTCCGCTATAATTATAATTTCAGGTATATGTTTAGGCCCAAAATTGGGTTTTTTAACTGGAACCTTGTCTGCATTTACATCTAACTTTTTTCTGGGTCAAGGTATATGGACACCATGGCAAATGATAACATTTGGTATTATGGGATTTATGGCCGGACTAATATTTAAATCAACACCACACAAAAAATTATGTATATACATATATGGAGCTATAGCAGCAATATTTTATGGTTTTATAATGAATTTTTCCTCTTATCTCTTATTCACAGATACTATATCTTTTAATGCATTATTAGCATATCTCTTTTCTGGATTTTTAGTGGATATTATTCATTCTATTTCAACTGTAATATTTTTGTTTTTATTATTTGATCCTATATCAAAACAGATAAAAAGGTTGTTAAATAAATAATATTTTGAAGGATAAAAAATCATTTTAACTATTACTCCGATTAATATATTTTAATCCAAAAACTTTAAAATGGCAATATGTAAATAATATTCACTCTTGCCTCATAAAATCCAATAAGACATGTATGAATATTTTATATCTTGTTAATAGCGTACTCAATGTCATTAATAATATCTTTTATATGCTCTATTCCAACAGATAATCTAAGAAGATCCGGATATACTCCTGCTTTTATAAGTTGAACATCTGATAATTGCCTATGTGTTGTACTTGCTGGATGCAATATACAAGTTCTAATATCAGCCACGTGTATTGCTTTTGAGCTTAATTTCATGCTATCCATAAACTTTTGTGCCGATTCTCTTCCTCCTTTTACTCTAAAAGAAATTACTCCTGAACTTCCATTTTTCATATATATTTGCGATAATCTATAATACTTGTTCCCCTTTAAATTTGGATAATTAACACTAATTACTTTATTATTATTGTTTAAATAATCTGCAACCTTCATAGCATTTTCACAATGACGTTCAATCCTTATATGAAGTGTTTCTAATCCTAAATTTAATAAAAAGCAATTAGTAGGACTAGGTGTTAC